>CAVGYS010000017.1:0-5065 GCA_963633505.1 Oscillibacter sp. MSJ-31 | reverse complement strand
GAGGAATACCTTGTTGCCGGCCTTGAACTCAAAGAACGCGCTTGCGGAGAATCCCTTCCAAGCGAAGTTGGTGTTGAATCCGCCGATGAACTTCGGCTCCGGGGAACCGGCGTAAATCTTCTGGGCCTTGGAGGCGTCGTTGGTGAGGGTTCCGTCGGCCGTTCTGAAGAGGGTCTCACCGTTGGTAGGATTGACTCCGTAGTAGTCGGTCAGATAGTAGCTGTAGCGGGACTGGCCCACAACATAGTGCATGGATGAGGAGGCTTCGATCTTCTCGTCTCCGGCGAGGTCGAGGATCTCCGTGCGGTTGTATGCGACGTTGAAACCGACGTTCCAGAGCATGTCGCTGTTGGAGATGATGTCCCCGTCTATCTGGAACTCGACACCGTCGTTCTTCATTGAACCTGCGTTCATGAAGTTGGTGCTGAAGCCTGTGGTCTGAGGCACCTTCTTGCTGAGGAGCATGTCGGTGGTCTTGCGGCTGTAGACGTCAAGGCTGCCCCTGACTCTTCCGAGGAAGCCGAAATCCGCTCCGACGTTCCACGTGCCGTTCTTCTCCCAAGAGAGATAAGGGTTAGAAGGCTGGCTTGGGAGCATTCCGACAACTCCGTTGTAGGTGGAAGACGAATATACGCCGTAGGCCTTGTATGCGGAGATACCGTTGTTACCGTTGATGCCGTAGCTTGCACGGACTTTCAGAAGGTCGAGCCAGCTGTATGAAAGCCATTTCTCACGGCTCATGTTCCAGGATGCGGACGCTGACCAGAAGAAACCCCACTTGTTCTGCTCTCCGAAGAGGGAGCTGCCGTCCTCACGGGCGGTGAGCTGGGCGAAATATTTGTTGTCGTAGTTGTAGTCGAGGATTCCGAAGAAAGAGAGAAGGCTTTCTCTGCTGAAGCCCTGCTCGGTCTCTGTCTTGGACTGGTCGGCGGTGTTGATGTACGGAATCTGGGCATCGACTCCAGGAGCATACGAATAGATGTACTCGTAGCTGTACTTGTTGGCCTCCTGTCCGAGGAGAGCTCTTACGGAGTGATAACCCTCGAAGACGTTGGTATAGTTGAGGGTGTTGGAAGTCGTGAAATTCTCGAACTGGCTCTTGGTGACCTGAAGGGTTCCTGTGCCACCCTGCTTGATGTGAGACTCAGGGGCCCAGTAGCGCCTGTCCTGAGTGAATGAAACTTCTGCGGAATTCTTGGTCTCGGCTACGAGATTCTTGGTGAGCTCCCAGCGGAGGAACATGGTGCCGTTGAAACGGTATGACTTCGACCACTGGTCATCGTACTTGGCGGTAGCGCGAGGGTTCTGATATGAGTTGGAAGGGATGTTGGTGTTGAACTCTCCGTTCTCGTCATACTTCGGAATCCAAGGGAGGAGGGTGAGACCGGCCCATGCAGGGTTGGCGTAGTACAGGCTCTCCATAGGGACGTCGTTCTGCTCCGTGTAGGCGGTGTTCACGCGGACTCCCGTCTCAAGGTTGCTGAGAAGCTTGTAGTCGGCGTTGATACGGGCCTGGAACTTGGAATAGTCGATGCCGTAGAAGACACCTTCGTTCTTGTGATATGATGCTGAAGAGAAGTACTTGGCCTTGTTGGTACCGCCTCGGGCGCTGATCTCGTACTCCTGAAGCACACCCGGACGGGTGAAGTGTTCCATCCAGTTGGTCTGCTCCTTTGAGAGGAGGGACAGAGGACGATAGTAAGTGGTTGTCGGATCGTCCGGGTCCTTGCCGGAGTTGATGACGGCGTCCCTCTGATATGTGAGGAGCTCGCTCGCGGTCATCATGCGGAAGCCGCTGTCGCTCTGAAGCCATGACACGCCGTATTTGGCACGGGCATCGAACTGGGCCTGCCCTTCCTTGCCGCTCTTGGTGGTGACGAGGATGACGCCGTTGGCCGCACGCGATCCATAGACTGCGGCTGCGGCCGCGTCCTTGAGGACGGTGATGGACTCGATATCGTTAGGGTTGATGGTGGCGATTGAGTTGGACTGGTTGGTCATCTCGGAAGTACCGCCGGATATGATAGGAATACCGTCCACAACCCAGAGAGGAGCGTTGCTCGCATTGATTGAGGAGGTTCCGCGCACACGAATCTGTGATGCCGCACCCGGCTGGCCGCTGTTCGTTGATATCTGCACGCCTGCGAGCTTTCCGGAAAGCATCTTGTCAACTGATGACACCGGAGCCTCCGCGAGGCCCTGGCCCTTGACGGAAGATACGGAACCGGTCACGGCTTCACGCTTGGCCGTACCGTAGGCGACGACGATGGTCTCATCCAGAAGCTGTGAGTCCGGATTGAGTGCGATGTCGATGTTCTGCCTTCCGTTCACGCTGATTTCAGCCAGTACATATCCCATGCAGCTGACTGTAAGCGTTGCGTTTGAAGGCACGGAAATGCTGTATGCCCCGAAGCTGTCGGTGAGGGAGTAGTTGCTGGCGCTGCCCTTGAGCTGCACCGCTGCGCCTATCACCGGATCTCCGTTGGAGGCATCTGTGACAGTACCCGACACTTTCACGTTCTGGGCGGAAAGAGATACTGTCAGAAGCGCTAGAATCGCGCTGAAAAACAGTTTCGCTTTTTTCATAAGCAAATACTTTAATTAAACATAATTTATACTAACCACTATTATTGTCTATAATCACACTCTCGCCGCATTTATTATCGGGCGTTTTTGTAAGCGACTTGAGGGAGCAGTTTAACATCATCATTTACTAAAGCTATGGCAGTATTTGCTTACATCAGGGTCAGCACACAGTTGCAGACCCATGAAAGTCAGGAATTTGAAATCAGAAAATGGTGTGGAGCGCGGGGCTTGCGGGTGGACGCATGGGTGACCGAATCCATTTCCGGAACCGTCGCCTGGGAAAAGCGCAGCCTTGGACGGGCCATCCGCAGGATGAAGGAGGGGGACATGCTCGTATGTTCGGAACTTTCGAGGCTCGGCCGCAACATGCTGATGATAATGTCAATCCTCAACTTCTGCACCCAAAAAGGCATTCACATACACTCGATTAAGGACAATTTTGAACTTTCCGACAGCATCAATTCCAAAATCATAGCCTTCGCTTTCGGACTCGCCGCCGAAATCGAGCGCAACCTCATTTCGCAGCGCACGAAAGAGGCCCTCGCCGCCAAGAAGGCTGCCGGAGTCAAACTCGGGAGACCAAACGGAATCACGACCAAAGTCAGGAAGGTGCTCTCCGAGCAGGGCAGAATAAAGGAACTCCTTGCCGGAGGAATGTCAAAAACCGCCGTGGCCAAGCTCTACGGGGTACACCGCAACACTCTCGTCCGCTGTCTGAATTGAGAAGCCGTTTTAAAAAATGCGCCAAACCGGGAAACGAAAATGCGCCAAACCGGGAAACGAAAATGCGCCAATTGGGGAAATGGAAAATATTTTCATATCTTTGCCTTTGAAAATCAGATGTTTTGAAACATGGAATACAAACATAGAATTGCGGATAGGATTCTCTCTCAAAAACTAAGCAGCAAGGGAGCAGTCTTGATAGAAGGCCCAAAATGGTGTGGAAAAACCACCACGGCAGAACAGCAGGCGAACAGTATTTTATACATGGACAATCCGGCATCGCTGGAAACGAACCTTCAATTGGCGGGGATTGACCCTTCCATTCTCCTTGCCGGAGGCACTCCCCGACTTATAGATGAGTGGCAGTTGGCTCCCAAACTTTGGGATGCCATCAGATTTGAGGTTGACCATCGAAACGCTGTGGGGCAGTTCATATTGACCGGTTCGGCTGTCCCGGCGGAAGAAAAGGACCTGCATCACTCGGGCACGGGCCGTTTCACCTGGCTCACAATGCGGCCGATGAGCTTGTTTGAGTCGGGGGAGTCAAGCGGACAGGTGAGCTTGGCACAATTGTTTGAGGCACCGGAAAGAGTTGCCGCTGCCAACGGATTGAAGATACGTGACCTCGCTTATCTTATTTGTCGTGGCGGCTGGCCGTTTGCGTGCAACTTGCAGGGAGATGCGGCTTTGTCCCAAGCGTTTGACTATGTGGATGCCGTCATCAAGAAAGATGTCGCAAGGGTGGACGGGGTGAGTCGCAATTCGACAACCATTCGATTGCTGCTTCGCTCGTATGCGAGAAATCAAGGGAGTCAGGCAACGATAGAGACGATCGTTGCAGATATGAAGAACAACGACGAGAACGAAATCAGCCCGAAGACGGCCGCCAGTTATCTGGAGGCATTGCGCAAGATTTTCGTCATAGAAGACTCCGAGGCTTGGAATCCCAATCTTCGTTCCAAGACCGCTGTCAGAACGACGAATACCCGATATTTTATAGACCCGTCGATAGGCACGGCCGTGTTGGGGCTCGGGCCGGAAGACCTCATCCAGGATCTCAAAACCATGGGGCTTTTGTTCGAGACGCTCTGCATCCGTGACTTGCGCGTCTTTGCCGGTGCCCTGGGCGGAGAGGTTTACCATTATCGAGATAAAAACGGGTTGGAATGTGATGCCGTAATACATCTGCATAACGGGAAGTATGGTCTTGTGGAAGTGAAATTGGGAGGAGACAAACTTGTGGAGGAGGGAGCCGGTAACCTGCTCGAACTGGCAGGGAAGATCAATACCGAGAAGATGAACGTCCCGTCCTTCATGATGGTGCTCGTGGGGGTCGGAGACTATGCTTATCGCCGCAAGGACGGCATATATATAGTGCCTATAGGCTGCTTGAAAGACTGAATCGGAAATTCCACAAACTTGTGGAAAAAAGAGACTTCATCTGCCGAAATGCACCATATTGCAGATGCTGTGTCTCAGGTTCGGGACGAATTCTTAAAAAAATTCAAATTTTTTATCAGTCACGAATTTTGGGGTTTTGCCAGAAAATGCTTACATTTAAGCGGAATTTCGCCCGAAATTATTAAATTTTGTAAGCAATTCTGCGGTTTTTCTAACAACATAGGTGCACAACTACCTATGAATCAAGTGTTAGCAGATTTGCTTATGTGAAATATTCGAATAATTTTGCACGAAATTTCGCTTACAAAAACGCCCATATAAAAGTGCACGCACCGGGGCGGGCGAACGCGACGAG
>CAVGYS010000016.1:13681-14360 GCA_963633505.1 Oscillibacter sp. MSJ-31 | reverse complement strand
TTCCCGAGGAGTCTCGCCGCCTCGTCTTCACGAAGTGGCACCGGGACTCTCTCGAACTGGGTTCCGCTGGTGGCTTTTTTCTCAGTAAGGAAGCCCGACATGCCAGGCACAAGGTTGCGGATGATATTCTCAAGCATAGGGCTGAGCTCCGCCTGAATGAGCACGTAGCCAGGATACAGCAATCTGTCCATCGCCTTTCTTTTGCCGTTCTTGGTGACAATCTCCTTTTTGACGGGGACAAGCACCTGAGCGACCTGCTCCTGAAGCCCGACTCGTTCTATTTCCTTTTCGAGGTACTCTTTGGCTTTCTTTTCCTTACTTCCTACTGCGCGCAGGACATACCATTTCATTTCACCCATCTGAACCAGTCGATAAAATTACAATGTGTAGATACCTGTCATCAGAGATTGGAAAGCGAAGTCGATAACCCAGAGGAGAGCTGACAGAATGACGGTGGTGACTATGACCAAAAGTGCGGAACTTTGCAGTTTCGCCCAACTCGGCCAAGTCGTCTTCTTGGTCAACTCCACGAAAGACTCTTTGAAGTAATTGATAAACTTTCTCATCTTTACATTTAATGGATGCCGTTGTTGGAAGCATGTTGCGGCATCTGTTAAACAATTACCAAATCGTAACCTTTGATATTTGCAGGGGAAGCAGGAATCGAACCCACATGGAC
>CAVGYS010000016.1:0-13671 GCA_963633505.1 Oscillibacter sp. MSJ-31 | reverse complement strand
CACATCGACGGTTTTGGAGACCGCTGAACTACCATTGTTCTATTCCCCTGTAAAGACGGATGTCACTCTATGGGGCATCCGTCCGGGAATTTCTTTTAGTCGAGGATCTTGGTCACCTGACCTGCGCCAACGGTACGGCCGCCTTCGCGGATGGCGAAACGGAGGTTCTCGTTGAGTGCGACAGGAGTGATGAGCATAACGTCGATCTCAACGTTGTCGCCAGGCATTACCATCTCTACGCCTGCAGGGAGAGTGATCTCTCCGGTTACGTCAAGCGTACGGATGAAGAACTGAGGACGATATTTGTTGTGGAACGGCGTGTGACGGCCACCCTCTTCCTTCTTGAGGACGTAGATCTGTCCGAGGAAGTGCTTGTGAGGAGTGATGGTGCCAGGCTTTGCGATAACCTCGCCGCGCCTTACGTCCTTCTTGTCGATACCGCGGAGGAGGAGACCTACGTTGTCTCCGGCCTCACCCTGATCGAGGAGCTTGCGGAACATCTCGACACCCGTTACGACGGTGTTCTTCGGCTTGTCGCTGAAACCTACGATCTCGGCAGGGTCGTTGACATGGATGGTACCGGTCTCGATACGTCCGGTAACTACGGTTCCACGTCCGGTGATTGAGAAGATGTCCTCGATTGGCATGAGGAACGGCTTCTCGTTCTCACGTACAGGGAGCGGAATGTAGGTGTCAACTGCGTCCATGAGTTCCATCACCTTCTCCTCCCACTTCGGCTCTCCGTTGAGGGCGCCGAGGGCGGAACCGCGGATGATAGGAGCGTTGTCGCCGTCGAAGTCATACTTGTTGAGAAGGTCGCGAACCTCCATCTCCACGAGATCAAGCATCTCTTCGTCCTCTACGAGGTCAACCTTGTTGAGGAAAACTACCATCTTAGGCACGTTAACCTGCTTTGCGAGGAGCACGTGCTCGTTGGTCTGCGGCATAGGGCCGTCAGTTGCTGCAACTACGAGGATGGCGCCGTCCATCTGAGCGGCACCGGTAACCATGTTCTTCACATAGTCGGCGTGGCCCGGGCAATCGACATGCGCATAGTGGCGATTCACGGTCTGATACTCGACGTGTGCAGTGTTGATGGTGATACCACGCTCTTTCTCCTCAGGAGCGTTGTCAATCTGGTCGAATGACTTTACCTCACTCAAACCTTTCTCTGCCAGCACCTTGGTGATGGCGGCGGTAAGGGTGGTCTTACCGTGGTCAACGTGGCCGATGGTGCCGATGTTGACGTGGGGTTTGTCCCTCTTGAAAACTTCTTTTGCCATAATATTACGTATAAAAGTTGTTGCAAAAACAAGCCGGCTTTTAGACCGGCGTTCGAGCCGATGATGGGAATTGAACTCATGACCTCATCCTTACCAAGGATGCGCTCTACCCCTGAGCTACATCGGCATTTGAGCGGGGTAGGAGAATCGAACTCCCATTTCCAGCTTGGAAGGCTGGCATAATAGCCATTATACGAACCCCGCTTTTGGAAGCATTCTCCTCTTCCGTGAGTGGTGGGCAAGGATGGATTCGAACCACCGAAGGTAAAACCAGCAGATTTACAGTCTGCCCCATTTGGCCACTCTGGTACTTGCCCTTTTTCATTACTGATGAGCCGATGGAGGGAGTCGAACCCACGACCCCGAGATTACAAATCACGTGCTCTGGCCATCTGAGCTACATCGGCAATGCCTATTTCAAAGCCCCAAACGCACTTTGGGACTGCAAAGATAGAAATTATTTCTCATCTTCAAAACAAATTTTCAATCTTTTTTCCAGTCCTTCCTTGTCCAGCCCGCATTCGTGCAGCTGCACCGACTGCCTGGCCTGGGGGATGAAACGGTCCGGCACGCCGAGACCTTCGACCGTCGTGCCGCTACAGCCCGCACTTTCGAAGAACTCGCTCACCGCTCCGAAGAGCCCCCCTTTGAGGCTTCCGTCCTCGGCGGTGATGACGTGTCTGTATCGGGAGGCGATTTCCTTCAGAAGCTCCTCGTCCAAAGGTTTGACATATCTGAAATTGTACACTCCGACCCTGCCGGGGAACTCTGCGGCGGACTCGAGGGCCCGGTTCACGACAGGCCCCGTGCATATCAGGGCGACTTGGTCGCCTTCCATAAGGGTTTCGGCCTTGCCGAGTGGCAGCTCTTCGAATGTCGCGTCTTCCCAGCTCACTCCCTCTCCCATTCCGCGCGGATACCTTATTATAAAGGGCCCCTCCGTCTGCTTAAGAGCGGTGTACATGAGCATCTTCAGCTCCCATTCGTCCTTAGGGGCGCTTATGATTGCGTTCGGGACGCAGCGCAGCGCCGCGATGTCGAGAACTCCGTGGTGCGTGGCCCCGTCTTCTCCGACCAGCCCCGCCCTGTCCAGACACAGCACGACCGGCAATTTCTGTAACGCCACGTCGTGGACAATCTGGTCGTAGGCTCTCTGCGCGAACGAGGAGTAGATATTGCAGAAAGGTTTGAGCCCTCCTGCCGCAAGGGCGGCGCAGAACGTCACGGCATGCTCCTCCTCGATTCCGACGTCGAAGAACTGCTCCGGCCTCTGCTCCGAGAGCAGATTCATCCCGCAGCCCTGCGCCATCGCGGGCGTCACGCCGACGACTTTCGGATCCATGCGTGCCAGCTCCAGAAGGGTTTTGCCGAAGACGTCCTGATATCTTGCCCTGGGGTAGGCGGTGGCCGTACGCTCTCCGGTCAGGGCGTTGAACTTCCCCGGGGTGTGCCAGCCCACCGGATCCGCCTCCGCCGGAGCGAAACCCTTGCCCTTCACGGTGATGCAGTGCAGGATGCGGGGGCCTTCGAGCTCCTTGAGTTTGCGAAGTGTCTTCACGACGTCTTCTATGTCGTTGCCGTCGATAGGACCGAAATACCTGATTCCCAGGGACTCGAAGATGTCCCCGCCCGACTTTTTGACAAACCAGGACTTGAGACTCCTCAGCCAGCGTTGCAGAAAGTGCCTGATTTCGTGGTCTCCGAGCAGATCCCATACCCGCCTCTTGAAGCGGTTGTACTGGTTGCTCGTCGAAATCTTGAGCAGGTATTCGTGCATCGCGCCGATGTTGTTGTCGATCGACTGGTTGTTGTCGTTGAGCAACACCAGCAGATCCGCTTCGCTTGCGCCGACGTTGTTCAGCCCCTCGTATGCCAGACCCCCCGTCATCGCGCCGTCGCCTATCAGGGCGATGGCCTTGTGGCGCTGATGCTGAAGCCTTGCGGCCTGGGCGAAACCGAGCGCGGCGGAGATGGAGGTGGAGGAGTGTCCCACCCCGAAACAGTCATAGATGCTTTCGCTGCGATTCGGAAACCCGCTCAGCCCCCCTTCCGTGCGGAGCGAGTCGAACTGGTCTCTGCGCCCTGTCAGAAGCTTGTGCGCATAGGCCTGATGTCCGACGTCGAAGACGAATTTGTCGTCCGGGGTGTCGAATACGTAGTGCACCCCGACAATCAGCTCGACCGCTCCGAGACTGGAGGCGAGATGCCCCGGGTGATCCGCGCAGGTACGTATGATACAATCCCTTATCTCATCGCAGAGCTGTTTGAGCTGCCGGACGTTGAACCCCTTGATGTCGGATGGGGAGGATATCTTGTCGAGGAGTTCGTACATCACTTCCCGCTTGGATTGTCGATGGACAGTTCAGGATGCCTGCGCGAGGCCTCGAATAGGACTGATGCCACGATGACGGCCAGAACACCGAGCCCGATGAAGATGTATTCGGCCCTCGATGCTGCCTCTATCCCGCTGAAACTCTTGAAGATGCGCCCAACGAACACCGGGACGAGAAGCATCCCCATATTCTGAATCCAATAAATGAGGGAGTAGGCTGTGCCGAGATTTCTCTCCGGGACTATCTTGGGAACGGACGGCCACATCGCCGACGGCACCAGAGAATATCCCGTGCCGAGAATGGCGATGGAAAGATAGCCCCAGAAGGGTACGCCCTGCGGAGCGAATCTCAGGAGCAGGTGCGCGAGCAGAACCATGAGCGAACCCGCCACCATCCAGCGCGTGGCTTTTCCGACCTTGTCCACGAGCGCGCCGAAAAGCGGCGTGAAGACGACTGTGAAGAACGGTATCATCGAGATGACCCATTTGGCGCTGTCCACGTCCATCCCGAAGCGTGGAATCACGATTGAGGTGCCGAACTTCTTGAAGGAGATGATGCAGCAGTAGAAGAACACGCAGAGCAGCGAAATCATTATGAACCTCGGGTTGGTCAGCAGTTTCAGGATGTCGGAAAACTTGAACTTGTCCTCGTCCTTTACGCTTCCTCTTCCGCTCCGAATGCCGTGCCGCCTGTCGAATTGCGCGTCCATCGCCACGAATACGCCCCAAAGCAGCACTCCGACAAGGATGAGGCAAAGTCCGAACATCGCCGGCCGTGCGGTCTCGGCGAGGGTGTAGATTTCCCCTTCGGGCTTGCGGGCCACCAGAATCGGGGCGAGGATGAAGGCGGTGGCCGTGCCGAGCCGTGCGACGGCGACCTGGGCCCCCATCGCGAAAGCTACGTTACGACCCTTGAACCACTTGGCGATGGAGCGGGTCACGGCGACTCCGGCTATCTCGCTGCCGAGACCGAAGAGCATGCAGCCGACGTAGGCTATCACTAGGGAAGTCTGTGGAGCGAGCCCGGAGCGCAGAGCGAAAAGCACCACCCCCGCGCCGAGAGCCATAAGTCCCACGAATATGGAACCGACGATCCTGACGCCGAATAGGTCCAACAGTATGCCGCAGACGACCAGCCCCCCGCAGACGCAGAGAAAACTGTAGCCTCCGGCATAAAAACCGTAGTCAGCACTGTCCCAGCCGAGTTCAAGGCACTCCGGATGCTGGAAAATCTGGGAGAGGGTCGAGAACATGTCGTCGAAGAAGTACGACGCGAACATCGGCACCATCAGACAGATGAGCGCAATCCAGCAGGCGGAGCTTCCTCCGCTTATTCTCGTGCTATGAGACGCCATCCTTATTCGCTTATATTGGGAAGTTCAAGCCCGTAGGACATCCGTTTGTCTTCAGCCTTCAGGCAGATGCTCAGTATGAATGCGAGAACTCCGAAGCTCGAGAATACTATCATCGGGACGAGGTAGGCTCCGGTGGACTGGAGCAGTGAACCTATAAGCTTAGGTACAAGGCACAGCCCTATGTTCTGAACCCAGAAGATGAGGCAGTAGGCGCTGCCGAGGATTTTCTCGTCGATGATCTTCGGTACCGAAGGCCAGAGGGCCGCAGGTACGAGAGAAAAGCTGACACCGAGAATCACTATGAGCGTGAGGGCAAGCCCCTTCGACGGGAATGCCGGCAGCAGGAAGGCGAATGACAGATGGCAGACAATCATGATTATGGCTCCGGCCATCAGCATCGAGGCCCCCTTGCCCTTGCGGTCAAGGAAGATGCCGAGCAGCGGGGTGAGGAGCATCGCCAGGATAGGGAAGCAGCTGAACAGCCTGCTGGCTTCAGTGGCATCTATCCCGAGGGTCGTTTCGAGCATGTTCGGAGCGTAGCGCTGGAATGGGAATATCGCGCTGTAGTAGAGCACGCACAGCAGGGCTACCAGCCAGAACATCTTGCTGTGGAAAATCTTGCCGAGATCCGAGATGTGGAATTCGTCCTCCGGGGACTTTTCGTCCGTGGCGAGGCCGGCGGCGATGAGCTGCTTGTCGAACTTGCTGTCCATCACGGAGAACACGATGAAGTTGAGGAGCCCCACGCAAAGCAGGCAGCCGCAGAAGAACATGGATGCCACGACGGTGTCGCCCGGGCCGATGATGCCGTCGGCGTTGCCGAAGCGGTCGGCGATTATCGGGGAGATCCACATGACCGCAAATACACCCAGACGGGCGATGGCCATCTCAAGCCCCATGGCGAGGGCCATTTCCTTGCCTTTAAACCATTTGGCGATGGCTTTGGAGACGGTGGTGCCGGCCATTTCGCAGCCGCAGCCGAAAATCATGAACCCGAGACAGGCCATCTTCGCGCTGCCCGGAAGGGTCGGCCACCAGGAGTTGAGCCAGCCGCAGAACGCCGTGGCCTGAAACCAGTCGCTCACGCCGACAAGCTTGATGCCGGCTCCGGCAACCATCAGCGAAGCTGAAAGAATCCCGGTGAAACGCACTCCCATCTTGTCGAGGATGATGCCCGCCAGGATGAGAAAGCCGAACACGTTGAGTATGTATTCGGACGATGCGTAGGTCCCGAAGGTCCCGCTGTCCCATCCGCGCTGCGTCTCGACCAGAGACTTGAGCGGAGAGAGCACGTCCACGAACATATAGGCGAAGAACATCATCAAGGCGATGAGTATCAGTGCCGTCCACCTTGCTGCCGGAGAATCGTTGAGCAGCCGTTGTATTTTTTCTGTCATGGTGTCTGTCTATTAGAACGGAAGGTCGTCTTCCTGGTTGTCACTAAGATTCGTCGCCGCCGGCTGCACAGCCGGAGCGGAAGCTACGGGAGGCGCGGCAAAGCCGTTGTTGTTGCTGAAGTCTCCGGTCCTCTCATTGTATCCTGACCTTGGCGCCGGAGCGGGAGTTTCCGCGTTCTGGCCGGCCGGAGCAGGTTTCTGGAATCCGGATCCGTAGTATGGAGCTCCCCCGGAGGCGGAATCGTCCCTGCGCCCGAGCAGCTGGAGATTGTCGGCGTTGATCTCCGTCGTGTATCGCTTGGCTCCGCTCTGGTCGGTCCATGACCTTGTCCTTATTCTTCCTTCTATATACAGCTGAGTCCCTTTTTTGACGAAGCGCTCCACTACGTCCGCAGGCTGTCCCCAGACAACGATGTTGTGCCACTCGGTGTTCTCCCTGGTCTCTCCGCTGCGGTCTTTGTATCTCTCCGTCGTCGCCAACGTGAAGGAGGCGACTTTCCTTCCCTGCCCTCCCTGGGCGTTCCCGTCAAGGTAACGCACTTCCGGGTCTTTCCCGACGTTACCGATAAGCATTACTTTATTCAGTGACATATAAACAAAATTTGTCGTGCAAGATAGAGAATTTTTCTCTAAAAGCGATGGAATTTTGGCTATCTTTCGGGCGTGAAAAAGAGGATAATCGCGCTGACAGGCTTTATGGGATGCGGCAAGAGCAGCGTCGGGAGGGAACTCGCCGCGCTGACGGATTCGCACTTCGCGGATCTGGATGAGCTCATCGTAAGGAGAGAAGGCTGTCAGATTTCGCGGATATTCACCTCCGGGGGAGAAGAGGTGTTCCGCAAGGCGGAATTCGAGGCGCTGGAGGATTTTCTTCGCAGGGCAGGGGCGATATGGAAGCCTTCCGTGCTCTCGCTCGGGGGCGGGACTTTCTGCTTTCCATCTTCCCGGGAGATTCTGCTTGAAAGGACGGAGAGCGTATATCTGAAGACTTCTCTTGAGGAGATTCGTTCCAGAATAGGGCTCGGGGACGCGTCCCGTCCGCTCTTTGGCGATGCCGACAGGCTTTTCGCTCTGCGGGAGCCGCTCTACTCCCAGGCTTCTCTCATAGTGGATACTTCCGGGAAGTCCGTGCGGGAAGTGGCGGAACAGATCAGAGATACACTTTTCGCATAGCCTCGACGTCCGGGGCTTCTCCGCTCATGATTCCGTAGCCGAGCACGGCCTGCTGGAGATGCCATGCGGTTCCGGGGACATATCCGGGATGTCCGCTCAGGCACGGGTCTTTGTAGTTGGCTTCAATCAGCGTCCCGCAGTCGAGCTTGTCAATCCCTTCTGTCGCGCAGGGCAGGGTGTAGATTATGACGTCCGCCTTCACGCCGTTGGCAAACCCGTCGTGGCGATAGAGCTGGGTGTCGAAACCGAGGTCCTCCGCCGCAGCGAGCGCCGCTTTGCCCGCCCCTCCGAATCCGATGACGGCGGCGCTGCCTCTCTGCAAAGGCTCCAGCAGGGCCTTGACTCCCAGATAGTCCGAATTCCAGGCTTTCACTGCGCCTTCCGCAGTGCGGAGGCACAGATTCGTCGCTCCGACCCTTTCACATTCCGGGCTTTTCCAGTCCGCCATCCGGAATGCATCGCCCTTGAACGGGGCGGTGACGTTGATGGCCCTGTATTCCTTGAGGAAAAGGTTCCAGGCCTGGTTGAAATCGGCCGTTTCGATGAGGTCGTAGCGGTATTTGCCGTTGTAGGCCGCCTTGAATAGTCTTGGGCTGAGAGAGTGGGCGATAGGGTGCCCGATGAGACCGAACTTATCCATTTTGACGTTGTCTTACTGATTCATAGAGAAGTATCGCTGCGGAGACGGAGACGTTGAGCGAGTCGAGCCTTCCGAGCATTGGAATCATTATGTGCGCATCCGCGGCTTCGCGCCACTGCGGGCTGAGTCCGGTGGATTCTGTCCCCATCACGATTGCCGTCGGGCCGTGCATGTCGCGGTCGTAATAGGCTGCGGAATCCTGGAGCTGCGCCGTAAGTATCTGTATGCCATGTTCTTGTAGATACGATATCGCTTCTTGGCTGCTGCATACGGCGCACTGTACCGTGAATACGGCTCCGAGCGAGGCGCGGATGAGGTTGGGATTGTACAGGTCGGCCTTGGGGTCGCAGATGATGACCGCGTCCGCCCCCGCCGCGTCGCAGGTTCTGAGCACCGCGCCTATGTTGCCGGGCTTCTCCACTCCC
This sequence comes from Oscillibacter sp. MSJ-31, assembly GCA_963633505.1. Taxonomy (GTDB): domain Bacteria; phylum Bacteroidota; class Bacteroidia; order Bacteroidales; family UBA932; genus Cryptobacteroides. The sequence goes on along the minus strand of CAVGYS010000016.1, from coordinate 5,066 downwards.
TCGAGCACCGCCACCAGAGGATTTTCTTTGAGTTTCAGGTCTTTGAGCTCATGCGGGGTGGAGCGTATCTCGGCGATTATCCCTTCCGTGCTTTCGCGGCAGGCGATTTTGGCGTAAAGTTCCCTGCTCACTTCGCAGACCCGGCACTCGGGAAGGTCCACCTCGCCGGCTATCTCGGGACAGATGAAGATGGTGTCGGGGGTGTATCCCGAGTCGAGACAATGCCGAAGTTCGCGCTCTCCTTCCACCACGAACAAAGAACTTTCGCGCCGCTCAGAGGCTTTCTGTTGCAGCGCGAGAAGTCTTTTTATCTTGGGATTGGAGGCCGACGTGAGGAGCTCTCTCACTTCGCTTCTTCTTTCTTCAGTGCTTTCTCCGGCTTCATCTGAGGGAAGAAGAGCACGTCCTGAATGGTCGTCTGCCCTGTCATGAACATGGTCAGACGGTCTATGCCCATGCCGAGCCCGGAGGTCGGTGGCATGCCGTATTCGAGAGCGCGGACAAAGTCCATGTCGATGTACATCGCCTCGTCGTCCCCCTTGCTCTTGAGCCTTGCCTGTTCCTCGAATCTCTGAAGCTGGTCGATCGGGTCGTTGAGCTCGGAATAGGCGTTGGCCAGTTCTTTCCCGCAGACGAAAAGCTCAAAACGTTCGGTAAGCTCCGGATTGTCGCGGTGGCGCTTGGTCAGAGGTGACATCTCGACGGGGTAGTCGGTCACGAACGTAGGCTGGATGAGCTTGTCTTCGCAGTATTCTCCGAAGATGGCGTCAATCAGCTTGCCCTTGCCCATGGATGGCTCGATTTTGACGTTCAGCTCGGCACAGGTCTTGCGGAGCGCGTCCTCGTCCATCCCGCTGACGTCAACCCCGGCATATTCGCGGATGGCTTCAAGAATCGGCAGGCGGCGATAGCTTCCGCCGAAGTCGATCTCGTTGTCGCCTATCTTGACGATGGTGGTTCCGTTGACGGCTTCCGATACGCGCGCGAGCATCTTCTCCACGAACTTCATCATCCAGTTGTAGTCCTTGTAGGCCACGTATATCTCCATGCAGGTGAACTCCGGGTTGTGGGTCTTGTCCATCCCCTCGTTGCGGAAGTCCTTGGCGAACTCATAGACTCCGTCGTATCCTCCCACTATCAACCTCTTGAGGTAGAGCTCATTGGCAATGCGTAGATAGAGTGGAATGTCCAGGGCGTTGTGATGGGTGATGAACGGGCGTGCCGTGGCACCTCCCGGGATGCCCTGCAGGATAGGAGTCTCGACCTCGAGGCATCCGGCCTCGTTGAAATACTGCCTCATCGTGGCGATAATCTTCGCCCTTTTGACGAAGACCTCCTTGACGCGCGGGTTCACTATGAGATCGACATACCTCTGCCTGTAGCGAAGCTCCGGGTCGGTGAACGCATCGAACACCTGTCCGTCCTGCTCCTTGACGATGGGAAGCACCTTGAGCGATTTGCTCAGAAGGGTGAGCTCCTTGGCGTGTATGCTGAGCTGGCCGGTCTGGGTTATGAAGGCGAAGCCCTTGATCCCCACGATGTCGCCGATGTCGAGAAGTTTCTTCCAGACCGTGTTGTACATCGTCTTGTCCTCGCCGGGGCATATCTCGTCGCGCTTGACATAAATCTGAATCCTGCCGGTGCTGTCCTGCAGCTCTCCGAAGGAGGCTGCTCCCATGATGCGGCGGCTCATGAGCCTGCCGGCGATGCACACCTGCTGATAGTTGTTCTTCTCCGGGTCGTATCCGGATGAAATTTCGGCCGCCGTGGCGTTGACCGGATATTCGGCTGCCGGATAAGGCTCGATTCCGAGTTCTCTGAGCTTGGAAAGAGAGTCTCTGCGCAAAAGTTCCTGTTCGCTGTATTCCATAGCGCAAAAGTACTACAAAAAATCCGAAATAAATGATTAACTTTGCTCTGATATGGCTAAGGACTGCAAGTGGAGCGTCAGGGAGCCAGCTCCCAGGGAGAAGGTGGAGAGGCTCGCCGCGGAGGTGGGCATCGACAAGGTGCTTGCCGGCCTGCTTGTGCATCGGGGAGTGGAGACTTTCGATCAGGCGCGCTCGTTCTTCCGTCCCAGCCTTGAGAATCTCCACGATCCATTCCTTATGAAGGATATGGACGTGGCCGTGGAGCGGCTGCACAAGGCGGTCGTCTCCGGGGAGAAGATTCTTGTCTATGGCGACTATGACGTGGACGGCACCACGGCCGTGGCTCTTGTCTGTTCCTTTCTGCGCCGATTCACCTCCGCCGTGGATTTCTACATTCCGGACAGGTATGATGAGGGTTATGGCGTGTCGTTCAAGGGGATAGACTGGGCATCGGACAACGGCTTCGGCCTGCTTATCACTCTCGACTGCGGGATAAAGGCCATCGACAAGGTGAAATATGCCGCCGCCAAGGGGGTTGACGTCATCATCTGCGACCATCACCTCCCGGAGGCGGAGCTCCCGAAAGCCGTGGCCGTGCTCGACCCGAAGAGGGAGGATTGCAACTATCCCTTCGACGATCTGTCCGGCTGCGGGGTCGGCTTCAAGCTCGTGCAGGCTTATTCGCGGAGGTACGGGGTGGCGTTCGAGAGTCTCGTGCCGCTGCTCGACCTACTGGTGGTGAGCATCGCCTCCGACCTGGTCACCGTGGTCGGAGAGAACAGGATTCTCGCCCATTTCGGTCTCAGACAGCTCAATGAAAACCCGTGCCAGGGGCTTCTGGCGATGGCCTCCCTGTCCAATCTGGAGCCGGGGCACATAACCGTGGATGACATAGTATTCAAGATAGGCCCGAGGATTAACGCCGCCGGGCGCATGGAGTCCGGGCGTATGGCCGTGGAACTCCTGACGGCCGCGGACTCCGCCACCGCGATGTCCATAGGCAGGCAGATTAACGAGAGCAACAACGAACGGAAGAACATCGACAGGGAAATCACGCAGGAGGCGCTCGAAATGGTGCAGTCCGGGCGGTGCCTAAGCAACGTCAACGCCACCATCGTCTATAATCCCAAGTGGAACAAGGGTGTCGTGGGAATCGTGGCCTCAAGACTCGTCGAGGCGTACTACAAGCCTACCGTGGTGCTGACCAAGTCGAACGGCTTCGTCACCGGTTCGGCCAGAAGCATCGCGGGCTTCGATCTGTATGAGGCGATTGACAGCTGCGCGGATCTTCTGGAGAATTTCGGCGGCCACATGTATGCCGCCGGGCTCACGCTCAAGGAGGAGAATCTCGAGGAGTTCGCCCGCAGGATGGACTCGTTTGTCGCCGGACACGTCGTCAAGGAGATGATGACTCCGGTGGTGGAAGTGGACGCCAAGCTTGACTTCTCCCAGATTACTCCGAAGTTTTTCCGTATTCTCAAGCAGTTCCAGCCTTTCGGCCCGGGCAATCACAACCCGGTGTTCGAGACGGAGAACGTCTATGATGCCGGTACAGGGCGCAAAGTCGGCGCGGGCGGAGTGCACATGAAGCTGGACCTCATCCAGGAATCGCAGCCATATCATCAGATACCTTCGATCGCATTCAACATGGCGGACTTCTATGACTATATCAAGGACGGTAATCCTTTCGACGTGTGCTATACCATAGTGGAAAACTATTATCGCGGAAATTCATCAATTCAGCTTCGCATAAGGGATTTGCGCGAGCGGGAAGACGGTTGCAGGATATGACGGGGGGGGGAGCAATGCCGGTCAAGGCGTCCGAGCGCTACGCCATCCTGGACATATTGAGGGGATTCGCCCTGCTCGGAATAGTTCTGGCGAACTTCCCGGAATTTTCCTTGTACAACTTTCTGAGTCCCGAGGCTGCGTCCTCGATGCCTTCCGCCGGAGCGGATGGGGTCGTGCGCTGGCTGCAGGGGATTTTTGTCGATGGGAAGTTCTATACCATCTTCTCCCTGCTTTTCGGAGTCGGGTTCTCGATAATCCTCTCCAATGCGCAGAAGCGGGGCGCGAACGGCATCCGCATCTTCTATCGCAGGCTTTCCATACTGCTGCTGATAGGCTTTCTGCACCTCATGTTCATCTGGAGCGGGGATATTCTGATGCTCTATGCCCTTATGGGAATGCTCCTGCCGCTTTTTCGCAATATGTCCGACAAGGGGCTGCTGAGCTGCGCCGCCGTGCTCCTGCTGCTGCCGGTGCTCGTGGACAGCGTGACCGAGGCCGCAGGCCTGTCTCTGTCCGCTCCCGCCGTGAGCTTGCAACAGAAGTATTGTGCCCGCTACGGCATCACCGATGAGAATTTCGCCTACTGGCTGCGCGATGCCGGCTCTTATCGGGAGGTGTTCGAATTCCTCGTGCAGGGGGCTTGTGTCAGGATGCAGGAGTTCATCGAGGGCAACCGCTACTTCAAGGTGTTGGGGCTTTTCCTCATAGGCTTCTACATAGGTCGCCGGAGGCTCTACGCCGACATCGAACGGTATCGCCCTCAGCTTAGGCGCATCGCCATTGCGGGCCTTGCTGTCGGTCTGCCGTGCTCCGCGCTTTACGTCTGGGGAAGTCTCAATTCCCATCCTTTCGGCCTTGGGCTGCACTCTCTCGCATATTTTGCGAGCGCCTACCCGCTCGGCTTCGCGTACATGGCCCTGATCTGTCTTCTATATCGGAGCCGTCCGCAGCTGCGCTGTTTTCGCGTGCTCGCCGCTCCGGGAAGGATGGCGCTGACCAATTATATCTTCCAGTCCGTTTTCGGGATGCTGATTTTCTACGGCATAGGCCTTGGCTTCGGGGCATCCGTGGGACTGTCCCGCGTCGCTCTCGTCGCGTTCGGGGTCTATCTCCTGCAGGCGGCGTTCAGCTCGTTCTGGATTTCGCGCTTCAATTTCGGCCCTCTCGAGTGGCTCTGGCGTATGCTCACCTACGGCCGCACTTTTCCTCTCCGAAGGAAATAGCGGGATTTTCCCTGGGATTGAAGCGACTGTAAATTCCGCATAATAAGATTCGGAAATTATTTCAAAACAGCTTCCAATTTTGCTCGTAAAAAAAGTATATTTGCATAGATAAAGGAGGAAATACGAATGTTGTACCCTATTGGAATACAGAGTTTTTCAGAGATCCGCGAAGGCGGATACG
>CAVGYS010000015.1:12357-14519 GCA_963633505.1 Oscillibacter sp. MSJ-31 | reverse complement strand
CATATACGCTCGTCCGCCTGTCGGAACAACTGTCACTGAAGTGCAATTCTGAACGGAAAACATATCGTGCCGAACAATAGTCATACGAGAATGAAGTATCTGACACCGAATGATGCACCGGATTTCTCAGCACATAGTTGACAGCCTTGAGCATTCGATCCATTCCGGAAAGAACGTCAACGAAAAAATATCGTTCGCCCAACCTGCCGGAGCGCCCATACTTGTAATTAAACCATTTGACATATGCATTCCTGTAGCTGGATACGAATTTCCCCAACTCAGGAAAAACCCCGATTATGTGGATATGGTTCGACATGACGGAATAGGCATAGATATCTGCGCCTGTGCGATAGGCAGCCAAAGCCATCTTGGTAATAGAACAACGGTAATCCTCATCGAGGCGATGTAACAACTCCGTATCAGATTTGATACAAACATGGTATATTCTGTCTCTCATAGCAATAAGTTTTGCACAAGGTTGCAAAAAACTTCCGAATATCCAAATGTTTTCGCTCCCACAGACGCTCCTAACGTCCAGGTTAGAGCAGATTCCGCCAAATACGCTATAACCTGCCACGGGCAACAACCCCAGAAGCACACCAGAGGCACACCCCGACTCCAGGTTAGAGCAGACCTCATCAAATATGCTATAACCCGGCCGAAACAACAGTCCCCAAGCCAAGAGCAAACGAAAGGGAAAACGAAGCCCCCTCAACCGCGGAGGCGGGAGGCACGGGAGAAGAGACGCTGGGGCAGCTCCATGGCGATGATGATGCCGAGCACTATCGCGATGGCAGCCTTGGCCGCCACGAATCCCGTCCCGAGCGAGAGGCGGAACTGGCTGGACAAGAGATAATAGGTAAACCAGAACACTCCGGCTCCGGGCACGAGCGGGAAGATGCCACAGAGAACGAAGACGGTGCTCGGGCACTTGTGCAACACGGCCACGTAGCGGGACAGGACGCAGATCACCACCGTGGAAAGGACAATCGCCACCGTGACTCCGATGGAGCAATAGCGCGTCAGCGCAAGGAACAGCCCCCAGCCTATGGCTCCTATGAGTCCGGCGGAGACATACTCCCTCCGGGGAGCGCCGAAAAGTATGGCGAAAGCGAAAGTGCCGGCAAAGGCCGCGAGCATCTGCCACAGGAGACCGGACGTCTGAGGATTGACGGTCATCCCTGCAAGCTCGATGATTCCTCCGAACAGGGAACCGTCCAGCAGGAAGCCGATGCTGACCCCGAGCGCGATGCAGATGAAGCCGAGCATGGCATCCGTAAGCCTGGTGATACCTGCGATATAGTCGGAATTAGCAAGGTCCCGCACCCCGTTGACGAACGGCACCCCGGGGATGAGCGGCATGATCGCACCTATTATCATATTGCTCAGGCTCTCCCCGAAGCCGAGCCTGTACGAAACGAGGCAGAGAAGCGTGGCCACCAGCGCATTGCTGACGCCTCCTACGATCTTGGAAAGATGAGGCCCGCTGACGAAAATGCTGAACACGTAGAGCAGCAGGCCGACCACGAACGCCGCCGCGCAATCCATGAAGCCGCCGCCGAACACGGCACAGAAGCCGGCGGCGCCGAACGCGGAACCCGCAATCTGTTCCCAATCGGGCTTCCCCGCCCCGTCCCGAATCGCCTCGAGCCTTGAGCGCGCCTGCTGGAGGGAGTATTTCCCGGCAGCTATGTCATAGCTCAAATTGTTGACTTCCACGACTTTGGACAGCTGTATCCCGCGTATCGGGATGAACTCCACGTTGGCATAATGCCCGAGGGCGCCGGTGGTGAATATGCCGTTGCTGAGCACGAAAAAGTGCCCGGAATCCACCCCGTAATGGGAGGAGATCCGCTCCATGGTATCCTCAACCCGGGAAATCTCCGCCCCGTTCTCCAAGAGGATATGTCCGGCTATCGAAGCCACTTCCAGCACTTCCGCCGTGTCGAGAGTCTCTATCATAGCGCAAAAATAAAAATTTTCCCCGTACCGGAAGCGACATCCGCGAAACTCGGCGATGCGCAACGCGCCAAATTTAGAAAAATGCCTATATTTGACCTGCTAACACATGTATTTTATGAAACGTATCGTCGAATGCGTCCCGAACTTCAGCGAGGGCCGCGACAAAGATGTAATCAACAAGATAGTCGGCGCCATCACAG
>CAVGYS010000015.1:0-12347 GCA_963633505.1 Oscillibacter sp. MSJ-31 | reverse complement strand
GCTTCATCCCCCGTGACGGGAGAGAGGGTCAAGCTTCTCGACGTCGATCCGGGCGAAGCCACCAACCGCACCGTAGTCACCTTCGTCGGAAGCCCGGAGGCCGTGTGCGAGGCCGCCTTCCGGGGAGTGCAGAAAGCGCAGGAACTCATTGACATGCGCCATCACCACGGGGCGCATCCCCGCTCCGGAGCCACTGACGTGCTGCCGCTCATCCCGGTGGCCGGCATCAGCCTCGAAGAATGCGCACAGCTCTCCCGCATGCTCGCGGAGCGCATCAGCACCCGGCTCGGAATCCCCTGCTACTGCTACGAAGCCGCAGCCTTCAAGAGCGAGAGGAAGAATCTTGCCGTGTGCCGCGCCGGAGAATACGAGGCTCTCCCGGAGAAGATTTCAGACCCTAAGCGCAGGCCCGACTTCGGCCCGCAGAGCTACAACGAGACCGTGGCGAAATCCGGAGCCAGCAACGTCGGGGCTCGCAACTTCCTGATAGCCGTCAACTTCAACCTCAACACCACCTCCACCCGCAGGGCGATGGCCGTGGCCTTCGACGTAAGGGAAAAGGGCCGCAAGGCACGCGAGGGAGGCTCGCTCACGGGAAAAGTTCTCAAGGATGCGGAAGGCAGGGACGTCTGGATCCCGGGGACGCTCAAGGGATGCAAGGCGATAGGCTGGTACATTGACGAGTACGGCATAGCCCAGGTGTCGATGAACATAACCGACATCGCCGCCACCCCGCTCCACAAGGCGTTCGAAGAAGTCTGCCGCGCCGCGCAGGCCCGGGGGCTCAGGGTCACGGGAACCGAAATAGTCGGGCTCGTGCCGAAAAGCGCGCTCATCGACGCCGGGAAATATTTTCTGGAAAAGCAGCAGAGATCAACGGGCATCAGCGAAGAGGAGATAATGAAAATCGCCGTCAAGTCCATGGGTCTTGACGACCTCAAGCCTTTCAACCCTAAGGAGAAAGTTATCGAATACCTGATGCAGGACGAGAGGGAGGAAGCCGTCAGGCATAGACTTATAAGAATGAGTCTCAAAGAGTTCGCCAATGAAACGGCTTCGGAATCCCCCGCCCCGGGAGGCGGGTCCATCTCGGCCTACATGGGTGCGCTCGGGGCGGCCCTCGGCACCATGGTGGCCAATCTCTCCGCCCACAAGAGAGGCTGGGACGAGAGGTGGAAGGAGTTCTCCGACTGGGCCGAAGAGGGGCAGAAAGTGATGAAGGAGCTGCTGGAGCTCGTGGACGAGGACACGGCGGCGTTCGACAGGATAATGGAGGTATTCAAGATGCCGAAAGGTAGTGATGAAGAAAAAGAGACCCACGCCGCAGCCCTCGAAGCCGCGACCCTGTATGCCGCACAGGTGCCGCTCCGCACCATGGAGACCGCCCTCAAAGCCCTCCCGATAGCCAAGGCGATGGCGGAGAAAGGCAACCCCGCATCAGCATCCGACGCCGGAGTGGGAGCCCTCGCCGCCACGGCAGCCATACGCGGGGCGCAGCTCAACGTCCGCATCAACTCCGCCGGACTGCAGGACAAGTCCGCCGCCGCGTCCCTCAACGCCCAGGCCGAGAAAATCGCCGCCGAAGCGCTTGAGCTTCAGAATCAGATACTTGAAATCGTGAATAGCCACATAATACTATGAACCCAGACGACCATCACCATCCGAGTTGGCAGGAGGAAATCCTCGAAGGGATTCCCTCATATCTGCCGGAAAAGAGGACCTACGACCCGTCCGTAAACCACGCCCCGAAGCGCAAGGACATCCTAAGCCGCAGAGAAAAGGCGCTCGCGCTCAAAAACGCCCTGCGCTACTTCCCAAAAGAACTTCACCAGACTCTCGCTCCGGAATTCGCCGCCGAGCTGCGCGACTACGGACGCATATACATGTACCGCTACCGCCCGTCCAACGAGATTCTCGCCCGGCCGATAGACCAGTACCCGGCAAGAAGCCGTCAGGCGGCGGCCATAATGGCGATGATTCAGAACAACCTCGACCCGCGCGTGGCCCAGCACCCGCACGAGCTGATAATCTACGGAGGCAACGGGGCCATTTTCCAGAACTGGGCGCAGTACCGCCTGACCATGCAGTACCTCTCGCAAATGACTGACGAGCAGACGCTTTCGATGTACTCCGGACTCCCGCTCGGGCTCTTCCCGAGCCACCCTGACGCCCCCCGTGTGGTGGTGACCAACGGAATGGTGATCCCAAACTACTCGAGCCGCGACGACTACGAGAGGTTCAACGCCCTCGGAGTGTCGCAGTACGGCCAGATGACGGCGGGTTCATATATGTACATAGGTCCCCAGGGCATCGTCCACGGCACCACCATCACCGTGATGAACGCGGCGCGCATGCAGCTGCGCAGACGCGGCCTGCAAGGCACGGCGGAGCAGATGAAGGGGACGCTCTTCGTGACCGCCGGCCTGGGAGGAATGTCCGGAGCGCAGCCGAAGGCCGGCAACATCGCCGGAGTGGTGAGCGTGACGGCGGAGATAAACCCGCTCGCCGCGCGCAAGCGCTACTCTCAGGGCTGGGTGGACGAGCTCCACGAAGATCTCGACGAGCTGATGAACCGCATACGGAAGGCCGTGCAGGGCAAGGAGGTAGTGTCGATGGCCTACATAGGCAACGTGGTCGATCTCTGGGAGAGGCTTGCGGACGAGGACGTCAGGGTCGATCTCGGCTCCGACCAGACCTCGCTGCACAATCCGTGGGCCGGAGGCTACTACCCGGCGGGGTTGAGTTTCGAAGAATCCAAACGTCTGATGGCCGACGATCCGGAGAAATTCAAGCAGGCCGTACAGGCCTCGCTGAGGCGGCAGGTGAACGCCATCAACAGGTTGACCGCCAAGGGGATGTACTTTTTCGACTACGGCAACGCCTTCCTGCTGGAAAGCTCCCGCGCCGGGGCCGACATCCTTAGGGAGGACGGCTCCTTCCGCTACCCTTCTTACGTGGAGGACATCATGGGGCCGCTCTACTTCGACTACGGCTTCGGCCCGTTCCGCTGGGTGTGCATGTCTCAGGACCCGGAGGATCTCTTGAAGAGCGACGGCATCGCGATTAAAGTCCTCAGGGACCTCTCCACTCAGGCTCCGGACGACATCCGCCACCAGATGCAGGACAACGTCCACTGGATCGAGGAAGCCGGCAGGAACCGCCTCGTCGTGGGTTCGCAGGCCAGGATCCTGTATGCCGACTGCCTCGGACGCACGCAGATAGCCCTCGCGTTCAACGAGGCCATCCGCAGCGGGGAGATCAGCGCTCCGATAGTGCTGGGGCGCGACCACCACGACGTCTCCGGGACGGATTCCCCTTTCCGCGAGACTTCCAACATCTACGACGGTTCGCGCTATACGGCCGACATGGCTGTGCAGAACGTCATCGGGGACTCTTTCCGGGGCGCCACCTGGGTGTCGATACACAACGGCGGCGGAGTTGGCTGGGGCGAGGTGATCAACGGAGGCTTCGGGATGGTCATCGACGGCTCCGAAGATTCGGACCGGCACATCCGTCAGATGCTCTTCTGGGACGTCAACAACGGCATAGCCCGGCGCAGCTGGGCCCGCAACGACGGAGCCATGGACACCATTCTCAGACAGATGCAGCTCACCCCGCAGCTCAAGGTCACGATGCCTACAGTGGCAGATGACTCACTTATAGACAGGATTTTAAACACGGAACTATGATACACCGCATTTCATCGGAACACCTCACTCTCGAGAGAGTGAAAGAGATAATTGACAAGCACGCGCAGCTCGCGCTTTCGGAAGAGTCCGTGCAGGCCATCGAAAAATGCCGCCGCTACCTGGACACCAAGATGGAGGACATCGGACGGCCCGTATATGGAGTCACGACCGGATTCGGTTCGCTCTGCAACGTCTCCATCCCTTCGGACAAACTCTCTCAGCTTCAATACAATCTGGTCGTCTCGCACGCCTGCGGCTCCGGAGAGACGGTGCGGCCGGAGATCGTGAAGCTGATGCTTCTCCTGAAGATACAGTCGCTCTCCTACGGGCACTCCGGCGCCCAGCTCGCCACGGTACAGCGGCTCATCGACATGTTCAATAGCGATGTCCTGCCCATAGTCTATCAGCACGGCTCGCTCGGCGCTTCCGGCGACCTCGCCCCTCTGGCGCACCTCTCCCTGCCGCTTATCGGACTCGGCGAAGTCCTCTACAGGGGGAAAGTCCTCCCGAGCGCGGAAGTGGCGGCCGAATTCGGCTGGGAGCCCATCACGCTCCAGTCCAAGGAGGGACTGGCCCTTCTCAACGGCACGCAGTTCATGAGCGCGCACGCCGTATGGTGTGTTCTCAAGGGCAAGAGGCTCTCCAGATGGGCGGACTACGTCGGGGCCATCTCGCTGGACGCCTATGACGGGAGAATCGAGCCGTTCTACGCGCTGACCCACCGGCTCCGGCCGCACAAGGGGCAGATCGAGACCGGGGAGAGGTTCCTCCATCTGCTTGAAGGAAGCGAACTTATCGGGCGCGACAAGATTCATGTCCAGGATCCGTATTCCTTCCGCTGCATCCCGCAGGTGCACGGAGCCGTCAAGGACTGCATACGCTACGTGGAATCCGTCGTCGAGACTGAAATCAACAGCACGACCGACAACCCCAACGTCTTCCCGGACGAGGACATGATCATCTCCGCCGGCAACTTCCACGGTGAACCGATAGCCCTGCCGATGGATTCGCTCGCGGTGGCTCTCTCGGAGCTTGGGAGCATCTCGGAAAGGCGCACCTTCCGTCTGATTTCCGGGCAGAGGGGGCTGCCTTCGTTCCTGGTGGCAAGGCCGGGCCTCAACAGCGGATTCATGATCCCGCAATACGCCGCCGCGTCCATAGTCAGCCAGAACAAGGGGCTCTGCTGGCCGGCCTCCTGCGACTCGATCCCTTCTTCGCAGGGGCAGGAGGACCACGTGAGTATGGGTGCGAACTCAGCCACCAAGCTCGTGAGGGTGGCGGACAACGTGGAGGAGGTGCTGGGCATAGAGCTGCTCAACGCCGTGCAGGCGCTGGAGTTCCGCCGTCCGGCCAAAACCTCGCCTCTGCTCGAAGGCATCGTCAGGGCATACCGCGAAAAGGTGCCGTTCGTGGACGATGACACCTACCTCCACCCTCTGATAGAGAAGTCCATAGAATTCCTCCGGAATGAAGACCTTGTTCGTCAATATTAAGGAGCTGACCGGCATCACCCATCCCGGCACGCTACGCCTGCGGGGGGACGAGATGTCCCGCACCGGGAGCATCAGCAACGCATATCTTGTCGTTGAAGACGGGCTCATCTCGGATTTCGGTGAGATGGCCGAGTGCCCGGAAGGGGAATTTGACCGCAGAGTCGATGCCACAGGGTGCCTGGTGCTGCCGTCGTTCTGCGACTCTCACACCCACGTCGTCTATGCCGGCACGCGGGAAGGCGAGTTCATCGACAAGATCAACGGCTTGAGCTACGAGCAGATAGCAGCGCGCGGAGGAGGAATCCTCAACTCCGCCGACCTGCTGCACTCCACGGACGAAGACTCCCTCTATGAGCAGAGCCTCTCAAGGGTCAGGGAGATGATGTCCCAGGGCAGCGGCGCGATAGAAATCAAGAGCGGTTACGGACTGACCGTCGAGGACGAGCTCAAGATGCTCCGCGTCATAAGGCGCATAAAGGAGAGCGTGCCGGCGGAGATCCGCTCCACTTTTCTCGGCGCGCATGCCGTCGGAAGAGCCTATCAAGGCCGCAAGGACGAGTACGTGTCGCTGATTATCAATAAGATGCTGCCCCGCGTGGCGGGAGAGGGGCTGGCGGACTTCATCGACGTATTCTGCGATGAGGGCTTTTTCAGCCCGGAGGACATGGACAGGATCCTCTCGCAGGGTGCGCGCTACGGCCTAAGGCCCAAGGTGCACGTGGATGAGATCTCGGTCATCGGAGGGATGGATACGGCCCTGCGGCACAATGCCCTGTCGGTCGATCATCTCGAGCGCACCGGGCAGGAGGGCATCAAGTCTCTAAAGGCTTCGGACACGATGCCGACGATGCTTCCCGGGTCCTCGTTTTTCCTCGAATTCCCCTACGGGCGCGCCCGGGACTTCATCGGGGAAGGTCTGGGACTGGCCCTCGCCAGCGATTTCAACCCCGGTTCTTCCCCGTCGGGGGATATGCGCTTCGTGATGGCGCAGGCCTGCATCAAGATGAAACTCACCCCGGCACAGGCCCTTAACGCCTGCACCATCAACGGAGCTTACGCGATGGGGGTCAGTGACATCTGCGGGTCGGTCGAGAAAGGCAAGAGAGCCAACCTCATCCTCACCCGCCCGGTTCCCTCGCTCGGCTTCATCCCGTATTGCTACACGACCCCGTTCATCCGGGCTCACTACATAAAGGGAGAGAATATTTGCATTTCTTGACTTAATTGACTACTTTTGTCGGATTCGCAATGAAAGTAGTGGATTGCATATCCCGTACCTGCAAAAGGGACGTCCGATTATAGGAGGCGTAGAACCCTCCCACATTTCGGAAAATTCATCGTATCACCAGTTAAACAGACAGAATTTTCGCTCTCAGCAATTGCAATTGACAATCTCGGTTTGTCTTGCCGTTAGGGGGCTCATATACAAGTATGAATATAAAAGTGACCGTGGCTGACGAAAGCCACATCAAGTACGCGGAAGACATCTGCAAAGAAATCTACGTCTCTTCTCTCGAGCGCAAGACCGGCATCGCCAACCGCACGCCGGAGTACATCTGCGAGAAAATCCGCGCCGGCAAGGCGGTGATAGCCCTCTCCGTGCCGAAATCCGAAGAAGAGGCAGCAGCGGGGGCGGAAGAAAAGTTCGCCGGCTTCTCCTACATCGAATCCTGGGGAGGCAAGAGCTTCGTCGCGAACTCCGGACTCATCGTGGCCCACGAATTCAGGGGAATGGGGGTCGCCAAGAAGATAAAGGAGCAGACCTTCATCCTCTCGCGCCACCTTTTCCCGGACGCCAAGATATTCTCGATCACCACCGGCGCGGCCGTGATGAAGATGAACTACGAATTCGGCTTCAGGCCGGTGCCGTACACTGAGCTTACCGACGACCCCGAATTCTGGAAAGGCTGCGAGGGATGCCGCCACTTCGACATCCTCAAGAGCCACGACTACAAGATGTGCATCTGCACCGGGCTTCTCTACGACCCCAAGGAGCATCTCGAAATCCACCATCCCGACGAATAAAAAAAACAAAAGATATGAGCAAGAAGAAAGTTGTAGTCGCATTCAGCGGCGGGCTGGACACCTCCTACACGGTGACGTATCTGGCCAAGGAGAAAGGTTATGAAGTGCACGCGGCCTGCGCGAACACCGGAGGATTCAGCCCGGAGCAGCTCCGCACCAACGAGGAGAACGCCTACAAGCTCGGCGCGACCAAATACGTCACCCTCGACGTCACCCAAGAGTACTACGACAAGAGCCTGAGATACATGGTCTTCGGCAACGTGCTGAGAAACGGCACCTACCCTATCTCCGTCTCCTCGGAGAGGATTTTCCAAGGCATGGCCATAGCCCGCTACGCCAAGCAGATAGGGGCGGACGCCATCGCACACGGCTCCACCGGGGCCGGCAACGACCAGGTGCGCTTCGACATGACCTTCCTCGTGATGTGCCCGGAGATGGAGATCATCACCCTCACCCGCGACGGCAACCTCTCGCGCAAGGAGGAGGTGGACTACCTCAACTCGCACGGTTTCAACGCTGATTTCGCGAAACTCAAATATTCATATAACGTAGGCATCTGGGGGACGTCGATCTGCGGAGGAGAAATCCTGGACTCCACGCAGGGTCTCCCGGAGGCCGCCTACCTCAAGCAGGTCAGTCGCAACGGCAGCGAAATCCTCAGCCTCGGCTTCTGCAAGGGCGAGCTTTCCGAAGTCAACGGCACCATCTACGAAGACAAGATAGCGGCCATTCAGGCGGTGGAGGCCATCGGAGCGGCCTACGGAATCGGGCGTGACATGCACGTGGGAGACACCATCATCGGCATCAAGGGCCGCGTGGGCTTCGAGGCGGCGGCGCCGATGCTCATAATCGGAGCACACAAGTTCCTCGAGAAGTTCACCCTCTCCAAGTGGCAGCAGTACTGGAAGGATCAGGTGGCCAACTGGTACGGGATGTTCCTCCACGAGAGCCAGTACCTGGAGCCGGTGATGCGAGACATCGAGGCGATGCTCGAAAGCAGCCAGCGCAACGTCAACGGAACCGTGACCCTGGAGCTTCGCCCTTACGGCTTCTCCACCGTGGGAGTGGATTCGCCGGATGACCTGGTTAAGTCCAAGCTCGGCGAGTACGGCGAAGCGCAGAAGGGCTGGACCGCCGAGGATGCCAAGGGATTCATCAAAGTGCTCTCCACCCCGCTCAGGGTCTATTACAACAAGCATCAGGACGAGGAAAACATCTGAAATCATGGCAGAAACCACCAAAAGGAGGCACCGCCCCGCGACGACGCGCAAGAAAATCGAGACTCCGCCCTCCGAACGTCCTCCTAAAAGGATAAGGGTCGGAATCGTGGGCGGAGCCGGATATACGGCAGGAGAGCTGATCCGAATCCTGGTCAACCACCCCTGGGCCGAGATTTCCTTCGTCCACTCCGAGAGCAGCGCCGGCAAATATCTTCATGAAGTCCACGGGGGGCTTCTTGGCGAGACCGACATCAGGTTCTGCGACAGCTACAGTCTCGAAGACGCGGACGTTCTTTTCCTCTGCTCGGCGCACGGCAAGAGCCGCGAATTCTGGAGCAGCCACAAGTGTCCGCCCGGCCTCAAGCTGATAGACCTCGCGCAGGATTTCAGGGACGAGAGCGAGGGCTATGTCTATGGGCTCCCGGAGATGCAGCGCGAGAGAATCGTGCAGGCGACTAAAATCGCCAACCCGGGATGCTTCGCGACGGCAGTGCAGCTGTCACTGCTGCCGCTCGCGGAGGCGGGGCTGCTGAGCGGGGAGATCTGCGTCAACGCCATCACCGGCTCCACCGGCGCGGGAGTGAGGCCATCCGAAACCACCCACTTCAGCTGGAGGAGCGACAACGTCTCCGCCTACAAGATATTCGAGCACCAGCACCTCAAGGAAATCCGGCGCAATCTCGCAAGGACTCAAGGCAGCTTCGACTCCCCCATCGACTTCATCCCGATGAGGGGCGACTTCACAAGGGGCATCTTCGCCACCGCCCACCTCGGATGCGAACTCACCGCCGATGAGGCGTACAGCCTGTACAGGGCGTACTACGGCGAGGCCCGCTTCACCTTCCTGAGCGAGACTCCGGTCGATCTCAAGCAGGTGGTCAACACCAACAAGTGCCTCATCTCCATGGAGAAGCACAACGGCAGGCTCGTGGTGTGCACGGTCATCGACAACCTCCTCAAGGGAGCTTCGGGGCAAGCGGTGCAGAACATGAACCTGATGTTCGGACTTCCCGAAGATGCAGGATTAAGACTCAAGGCTTCAGCTTTTTAGAAAAATGGACTTATTCAAGGTATATAAACTCTGGGACATCGAACCCGTGCGCGGGCTCGACACCACCCTCTGGGACAAGGACGGGGCCGAATACACGGACCTCTACGGCGGACACGCCGTCATCAGCATCGGGCACTGCCACCCGCACTACGTCAAGATGCTTCAGGAGCAGCTCACAAGGCTCGGTTTCTACTCCAACGCCGTGCAGAACTCCCTTCAGCGGGAGCTCGCCTCGAGGCTCGGCAAGGTCTGCGGCTATGACGACTACTCGCTATTTCTGTGCAACAGCGGCGCGGAGGCCAACGAGAACGCGATGAAACTCTCTTCCTTCGCAACTGGCAGGGCCAGGATTCTCGCCTTCGGCAAAGCCTTCCACGGACGCACCAGCGGAGCCGTGGCCGCGACGGACAACCCCAAGCTCCGCGCCCCGTTCAACAGCACGCCGAACATAAGCTTCGTGCCTCTGAACGACCTCCAGGCCGTGGAGCGGGAGCTCTCCAAAAGGGAATACGCCGCCGTCATCATCGAGGGCATCCAGGGCGTGGCAGGAATCTACGAGCCGAGCGATGAGTTCTTCCGCAGCCTGCGCAGCCTTTGCGACAAATACGGCAGCAAGCTGATAGTGGACGAGATACAGTCGGGCTACGGCCGCAGCGGGCTCTTCTTCGCCCACCAGAGATCCGCTGTCAGGGCCGACATCATCACCACTGCCAAAGGGATGGGGAACGGCCTGCCGATAGGCGGAGTGCTGATCGCCCCGGACATCAAAGCGGAATACGGAATGCTAGGCACCACTTTCGGAGGCAACCATCTCGCCTGCACGGCGGCCCTCGCCGTTCTCGACGTGATAGAGAACGAGCACTTGGTGGAGAACGCCGCCAGAGTCGGGGAGCACCTCAAGGCCGCCCTCTCGGGCGACAAGGCCCTGAAGGAATACAGGGGACGCGGGCTGATGATAGGGCTTGAGCTCAAGGATGAGTTCATCGGGCTGCGCGACCGGCTGCTCTTCGAGAAGCACTTCTTCACGGGAGCGGCGGGAGCGTCGGTAATCCGCCTGCTTCCGTCCCTCACCATAACGGAACAGACCGCAGACAGGTTCGTCAGAGCCTGGAAAGAACTCACAGCATAGCGACAAGATGAAAGAATTCACTAACATACGAGAGTTGGGCGATTACAGGGAAGCCCTCTCCGAAGCCTTCCACGTCAAGCAAAATCCCTTCTCCGACCAGAAGCTGGGCAGGAACAAGACCCTTCTGATGGTATTCTTCAACAACAGCCTCCGCACGCGGCTCAGCACCCAGAAGGCCGCCCTCAACCTCGGGATGAACGTCATCGTCCTCGACGTGAACCAGGGCGCATGGAAGCTCGAGACGGAAAGGGGCGTGGTGATGGACGGCGACAAGAGCGAGCATTTGCTCGAAGCCATCCCGGTCATGGGCAGCTACTGCGACCTCATCGGGGTGCGGTCTTTCGCCCGCTTCGAGAGCAAGGAAGACGACTATGGCGAGGTCATTCTCAACCAGTTCATCAAATACTCCGGCAAGCCCGTCTTCAGCATGGAGGCCGCCACACGGCACCCGCTCCAGACTTTCGCCGACCTGATAACGATAGAGGAGCACAAGACCAAGGAGCGCCCCAAAGTCGTGATGACCTGGGCGCCGCACCCGAAAGCCCTCCCCCAGGCGGTGCCGAATTCCTTTGCCGAAGGGATGGACTATGCCGGCTACGACTTCGTCATAGCGAACCCGGAAGGCTACGACCTCGCCCGTGAATTTACGCGCGGAGCCAGGGTCACCCACGATCAGGACGAGGCCCTGCGCGGAGCCGACTTCGTCTATGCCAAGAACTGGTCAGCCTACGAAGGGGACAATTACGGCAAGGTTCTCAGCCGGGACCGTTCGTGGACGGTGACCAAGGAGAAGATGGCTCTCACCGACAACGCCTTCTTCATGCACTGCCTGCCCGTCAGGCGCAACATGATTGTCAGCGACGAAGTCATCGAAAGCCCGCGCTCGCTCGTGATTCCGGAAGCGGCCAACAGGGTCGTCTCCGCACAGACAGTCATCAAGAAGATGCTTGAGTCCCTATGATAAAGGTCGTCAAGATAGGGGGCAACGTGGTGGACTCCCCGGAGCTGCTCGAGAAGTTCTGCGATGACTTCGCCGCCCTCGAAGGGCCGAAAGTGCTCGTGCACGGCGGCGGCAAGATTGCAAGCGAGCTTCAGCGCCGGCTCGGGATGGAGCCCCGGATGGTCGAGGGGCGCAGGGTCACGGACGAGGAGACTCTCCGCCTGGTCACGATGGTATATGCCGGCTGGTGCAGCAAGCACATAGCCGCCCTGCTCCAGAGCCGGGGCTGCAACGCGATGGGCCTCTCCGGCTGCGACGCTTCTCTGATCACCGCCTCCCGCCGGGAGCCACGGCTCCTCTCGGACGGCAGCACTCTTCTCGACTACGGATTCGTCGGGGACGTGAAGGCCGAGTCCGTAGATACCGGGACTCTACTTAAACTCATTGACTTAGGCATAGTTCCACTATTCAGCGCCATCAGCCACGACGGGCACGGAGAGCTTCTCAACACCAACGCCGACACCATCGCCGCAGCAATTTCCGCCGCATTAAAGGCGGAACTTCTTTATTGTTTCGAAAAAAATGGCGTACTTTACGATTTGAACGACGAGTCCAGCGTGATTCCGCATCTCGACTCGGGCGCTTATGCCCGTCTGAAAGCCGAGGGACGGGTCGCGCAGGGGATGATACCGAAGCTGGACAACGCGTTTTCGGCATTGCGCTCGGGAGCCGCAAGCGTACGGATATTGCACTCCGGAAGCCTTCCTGACGCGGAAGCCGGCACCAGATTGGTTCTATGA
>CAVGYS010000014.1:6966-14596 GCA_963633505.1 Oscillibacter sp. MSJ-31 | reverse complement strand
GTGATATCCAGCCCGTATATGTCCTCCGAGAAGTCGAAGATGTTGGTCTCGATGATGTCGCCCACGTTGGTCATACCGTAGAAACGCCGCCCGAGAGTCTCCACCTCGGAGAGATATGCTCCGCGCATCGGAATCAGCTTCAGTGGCTCGTAGAGCTGCATGTTGGCCGTCGGGAAACCTATCGTGCGCCCAAGCTGCTTGCCGCCTACCACGACTCCGCTGACGGGATACTCGTAGCCCAGCATCGCGGCGGCCTCCTCGACTCTTCCCTCAGAGAGGGCGCAGCGGATCTTGGTGGAACTCACGATGACTCCGCCCTCCAAAGAGGCGGGAGGAACGACGATGACGTCCAGTCCGAGACTTCCTGCCAGTGGACGCAACTGCTCCGGACCGAGCTGGTCGGAGCCGAGACGATTGTCATATCCGAGCAGGACGGCGGTCCCTCCCAGGTGCTCACACACTATGTCACGCAGATATTCTTCCGCCCGAAGGCGGGCGAACTCCCGCGTAAAATCAAGGACCTCAACCCTGTCGACCCCCGCCGCCTTGAGCATGGAGACCTTCTCCGCCGGGGAAGAGAGGAGCCGCAGAGTCCTGGCATCCTGCTGCAGAACGGCCCTCGGATGCCTTGCGAATGTAACGACAATCGCCTCCTCGCCCCTTGAGCGGGCGTAGGAGACGAGAGAATTGATTACCTGACGGTGCCCCAGGTGGACACCGTCAAAAAATCCGGTAGCTACTACAGCCATTTCACCAGAGGGAAATCCTGCCTGTGAGGGAGGCGCGGATTCTTCGGATAGATGCGGGTGCCCACCTGGTACATTCCGGTCCTTTCGGGCAGGACTTCAGCCTGATAGGTAACCTTGCCGTCATTCACCGAGGTGACGTCGAGTTCGCAGACGTTCTGGATGTGCAGCTCGCCCTTGGCGTCGGAGGAAGTGAAAATCATCTCAACGCCGACATCCTCCGGCTTGAGACGGCCCAGGTCGAGGACGACCTCGCACTTGAGCTTGTTCTCCGGAGAGAGCACGTAGGAAGCGTCCGGCTGAGTGTAGGACACGATGCGGATGTTGTCCCACTCGTTGCGCACAAGCTGCTTCCACGCAGCAATCTCCTTGGCGACCTTGGCATCGTCCGCCGCAAGCTCCCCGAAGCGGGCGCTCTGCGGATCGTAATACTGACGGCAATAGTCGCTCAGCATGCGGTTGGTCGTGAAGTTGCAAGCGACTCCGGCCACGGTGTTCTTGATATAGGAAATCCACTTCGGAGAAAGGCCTGTGGAAGGGTCGATCTCGTAGTATGAAGGCGTGATTTCATTCTCGATCGTAGAGTAGATGGTGGCGGCGTCGAGTTCGTTCTGGTAGTTCGGATCGTCGTAGGTCTTCTCCAGAGGGAGAGCCCAACCGGCTCCCGGCTTATAGCCCTCTACCCACCAGCCGTCAAGCACGGAGAAGTGCATGACACCGTTCATCGCGGCCTTCTCCCCGGACGTGCCGGAGGCCTCCAGAGGACGGGTAGGGTTGTTGAGCCATACGTCCACACCCTGCACGAGCCTCTTGGCCAGAGTGATGTCATAGCCCGGCACGAACACGATCTTGCCAAGGAATCTCTCCTGCTTCGATATCTCGATGATGTTCTTGATCAGGTCCTGTCCCGCTCCGTCCGCCGGATGCGCCTTGCCCGCGAATATGAACTGAACCGGGCGCTTCGGATTGTTGACGATGGCGTCGAGCCTGTCGAGGTCGCTGAACAGAAGAGTCGCCCTCTTGTAGGTGGCGAAACGGCGGGCGAAGCCTATCGTGAGAATGTCGTCCCTGAGCTGCTCCTTGATCGTCACGATCTGGCTCGGCGTATAGTGTGCGCTCTGCTGCGGATCGGAGAGTCTGTCCTTGATGGCGGAGATGAGCTCCTTCTTGAGGAACTTGCGTATGTCCCACACCTGCTTGTCCGGCACGTTGTAGATGCCCTCGAAGCAGCTCTTGTCGTAGTGATGGGTCTTGAACTCCTCCCCGAACACGCCGGCGTGAGCCGTCTTCCAGTCACGCGCCGCCCAGGTCGGATAGTGTACGCCGTTGGTCACGTAGCTGATGTAAAGCTCCTCCGGAAGATAGCCCGGATACATCCTGGAGAATATCTCGCGGCTCACCTTGCCGTGCAGCATGGACACGCCGTTGACGTTCTGGGACATGTTGGCGGCGAGGAAGCTCATCGAGAACTCCTCGTTGTGGTCGTCCGGGTTCACCTTGCCGAGACTCATCATCGTGCGCCAGTCTATCCCGATGGCCTGAGGGTAGCTGCCTATATAGCGGCCGAGGAGCTCCTCCGTGAAGGCGTCGTGCCCCGCCGGGACAGGAGTATGCGTCGTGAAGAGACCGGAGGCCCTGATGAGTTCCATGGATTCCGCAAAGGAGAACTGCTTCTCGCGCATGCACTCGCGGAGTCTCTCAAGTCCGGCGAACGCCGCGTGACCCTCGTTGTAATGGTAGATGGTCGGAGTGAGTCCGAGCGCACGCAGCGCCCTCACTCCGCCTATGCCCAGGAGAAGCTCCTGTTTGAGACGGTTGTCCCAGTCTCCACCATAGAGCTGATGGGTGACCTGCCTGTCCTCCGGGATATTGTCTTCGTAGTCCGTATCAAGAAGATAGAGGTCGGTACGTCCCACTGCCACCTTCCAGATCCTGGCGTGCAGGTCGCGTCCCGCGATTGAAACCTTGACGGTCCGCCAGACCCCGTTCTCATCGAGGACCGGCTCGGCCGGAGTTTTCATGAAATCCTGGGTCTGATACTCGGCGACTTGATTGCCCTGCGGCGTAAGCCTCTGGGTGAAGTAGCCGTAACGGTAGAAGAGGCCGACGGCGACGAGGTTGACGTTCATGTCGCTGGTCTCCTTGAGGTAGTCGCCGGCAAGTATGCCCAGTCCGCCGGAATAAATCTTCAGCGAGGTGTCAAGCCCGTACTCCATGCAGAAATAGGCGACCGACGGTTCGCTGCGCTCGGACTTCTTGTCCATATAGGCGTTGAACTCGGCCATCACCTCGCCGAGACGGGCGATGAAGACATCGTCCTTGGCGAGTTCCATATATCTCTTGATACTCACCTTATCAAGAATCTCCATCGGATTATGTCCGGACTTGTGCCAGATGTCATAATCCACGCTCTTGAAGAGGGCCTTGGCGTTGTCGTTCCAGCACCACCAGAGGTTCTTGCAGAGAGTCTCAAGCCCTGAGAGTTTCTCGGGCAGACGGCGGGTGACCATCACGCTTTTCCATGATGGCGTCCACGTTTCATTGATGTTCATACACTACTATTGTTTTTCCGCTATCGCGTTGTTTACTCTTATCGTGAAATCGCTGAGCACGTTCATATAGTTGATGAACGCCTCATACGGTGTCGCATACGGGTTGAAACGGTTATGTATCTCTCCGTCGGAGAAGAATTTCGTACACATGTAATATAGGTGATCGCTCTCCTGAAGATGTCCGAAATCAGCCCACAGCGCGGCATCGTTGACCAGCGACAGTTTCTCCTGAAGCGCATAGAGCTTGCGGTACGCCTCCTGCTGAAGCTCGTTGCCGAGCCATGCGGACAGATCCCGCTCCTCATCGGCCCAGGATATAGGCTCCGGCACGGAGAGATCCCCCACTGACTTGTACTTGGCGACCGCCCTGGATGGGGTGACGAAGTCCAGCTCCGGGTCCTTCAGGGTCTGACGGATGAAGGCCTGCATGAAATCGAAGATGCCGCTGTCCGCGCCCTGATGCTCTCCGAAGGTCTCATAATCCATGAAGAGATTGACGATGTCACCCTCCGTGGACTTCAGCCAGCCAAGATATTTCTCCGCCGTGAGCGGCCATTCCGGCCAGTTGCGGTCAGAGAAGCGGAAAGCGATGTCGTCGCTGAGCGCATAGTTGCGCAGGAGGAGCCTGAGGCCGCTCTTGAAGTCGTTGTTGTAAACGTAATTCGGACTCATCCAGCCCATGATGTGGCGCGCACCCTCGGTGAGCATCGTCTTGAAGCCAAGCTCATAGACATCCTTCCCGATACCGTCGGAATAGATCAGTTCGGTGTTGCGGAAAGTCTTCGGAGTGATGCCGAAATATTTCTCAATCGCAGCCTTGTGCCTGAGAACCTGCTGCTCGAACTCCTGACGGGAAGCCAGAGACGCGAGCGAATGGTTGTAAGTCTCGCAGAGGAATTCCACGCTCCCGGTATCCGCGAGTTCCTTGAAGCTCGCAGTCACTTCCGGGGCATAGCGTTCGAACTGCTCGAGCGCCGACCCGGATATGGAGAAGGCCAGCTTGAATTTGCCCTTGCTCTCCTTGACGAGGTCAAGGAGCATCTTGTTCATCGGCAGGTAGCACTTGGAGGCCACCCGCTTGAGGATGGTCCTGTTGGTGAAATCGTCGTAATAATGTGAGTCCTTACCGATATCGAAAAAACGGTAGAGACGGAGCCTTGTCGGCTGGTGCACCTGAAAATACAGGCAGATAGACTTCTTCATATTATTGTTTTACCAGAGATTCATAAATATTCTTGAGCTTCGCCGTGGCGTTGTTCCACTTGAGAGCGTTGACTTCTTCGTGACCCTGCTTCGTCGCGAAATCGGAGAGAGCCGGATACTTGAGAATGGCGTAGATGTCGTCCGCCATGGCATCGACATCCCAGAAATCCACCTTCAAGGCGTATTTCAACACCTCCGCCGCTCCCGACTGATAGGAGATGACGGCAGGGACGTCGGACTGCATCGCCTCCAGCGGAGATATGCCGAACGGTTCTGAAACTGAAGGCATTATATACACGTCCGAGAGAGCGAACATCTTCTGCACCTCGCCCCCCTTGAGGAATCCGGTGAAGTGGAACCTGTCGGAAATTCCCAGACGGGCCACCTGACGGATGGCGCGGTTCATCATGTCACCGCTTCCGGCCATCACGAAACGCACGTTGTCCATCCTCTTGAGGACCTTGGCCGCAGCCTCGATGAAATACTCGGGCCCCTTCTGATAGGTGATGCGGCCGAGGAAAGTCACGACCTTGTCCTTGACTCCCCTTTCGGCCTCGACCTTGTCCCTACCGCTGAAATCCACGGCGTTGTGGACGGTGAAGACCTTGTCGGGGTTGATTCCATACTTGTTGATGACGATGTTTCTAGTGAGGTCGCTCACGGTCACAACGCGGTCCGCCGCCTCCATCCCCCTCTTCTCTATGGCGTAAACCCTGGAATCGACCATGTCATCGGTGCCCCTGTCGAAAGAGGTCGCGTGCACGTGCACCACAAGCGGCTTCCCGCTGACTTCCTTGGCGGCGATTCCGGCAAGGTAGGTGAGCCAGTCGTGGGCGTGGATGACGTCGAACTTCCCCTTCTCCGTCGCCGCGATGGTGGCGGCCACCTGGGCATAGCGGGACACTTCCTCCATCAGATTCGCCCCGTACTTGCCGGAGAACTTGAATTTCTGCCCGAAGCCCACTGTCTTCTCTTCGAGCTTCGCCTTCTTCATCTCCTCGACGGCCCGGGCATATTCTTCCGGATCGACGTAAGGCGTCATGTTCGAATCCACCTTGATGAACTTCACCTTGTCGAGAAAATCGCTGACGCTGTCGCAGACGTTGCGGACAGGGACGTCGCTGGCGTTGATTATCCTGGCGCAGCTCTGATCCTCGTCTCCTGATGCGGACGGCATGACGAAAAGCACGTCGACTCCGTTATGGGCCAAGCCCTTGACTATTCCTTCGCAGGCCGTCCCCAGACCGCCGGCGATATGGGGAGGAAACTCCCAACCGAACATCAGTACTGTCATTTGCTTTTCTCTCTATATTTGTCCAACATGTGTTCTACCGAAAGCAGAGCCGCCGTACTCAACGCGGAAGATATGGCTCCGTGCGCCTCGTGAGGCGGGTCTCCGTCATAAAGTTCGGAGAAGGCTCCGACCCCGTGCTTGCCCAGGTCTTCGTAGAATCCCTCGACGAGCCACTCGGCCTTCTTGACGAAAGCGGCGCCCTTGACCTGAAGGCAGATCCTGACATAGTACTCGAGAAGGAACGGACGCGTGCTGCCCTGATGGTAGGCGAGGTCCCGCTCAATCTGCGTTCCTTCGTAAACCCCCCTGTACTTGGCGTTGCGAGGAGAAAGGGTGCGGATTCCGCGCGAGGTCACCAGCTCGTTGTCAACAACTCTGAGAATCGACGGGGCGAGCTCCTCGTCGAGAGGAGAATACTCGCACCACAGGGCGGCGAGCTGATTCGGCCTTATGTCCATGTTCTGGCCCGCATTGTCGACATAGTCGGCGAGGCAGCCGCAGGCGGCGTTCCAGAAGGTCTTCTGATAGTTCTCACGGATAAGATCCCGGATTCCGGACCACTTGGAGACGAAGGTGCTCTTCTTGGAACCGTAGCGGGACTCCATATCCACGGCAAAGCAAATGGCATTGTACCAGAGTGCGTTGGTCTCCACCTGATATCCGGCGCGCTCGGTTACGGGACGACCGTCGGCGTAGGCGTTCATCCAAGTGAGGGCCGTGCCGTCCTTCTGCGCCCAGAGCAGGCCGTTCGGGTGCATGGCCACCTCTGCGCGCTCTCCCGGGAGGTAGCTTTCCAGCACTCCCCGGACTATGATGCCGTATTTTTTCCATACCGCCTTCGGATCCGCGCCGTAGGCTATGTAATCCTGCAGGCAGCACGCTATCAGAAGCGGGGCCTCCACCTGGGTCGTCCTACGGAAGAGCCTCTCCTGCTGGTCGGCGATGAGGTTGTCGAGTATCTCTTCAAAGGTCTTCGCGCTGTCCAGCCCGTACAGGGAAAGCCCCGGAAGGGCGATCAGGGTCTCGCGAAGGAGCCCCGTGTACATCCACGAATAGCCGGCCTCTATCTTCTTGCGGCCGTTGTGTGCGACGATAAGGGAATCGGCGCAGCGGCGCAGCTGGTCGCGATAGAGGGAAATCTCCCCCGCCTCGCGAACCTCCGCGGCGAACCTGCGCTTGAACTCCGCGGGATTCTCCTGCATGACGGAGGCGGAGAAGATGACGGAGCCGCCCGGTTTGAGATTGGTCTCGAAGAAGCCCGGAACGAGAAGATCCTCGCGGCAGTCGAAGCCGCGGCGATACTCGTCGGAATAGGTGACGTTGAGGTTCCAGGCCGGAGCTGCCGTGAACTTGGCGCGGGCGTCGCTCAGCTGGAGATTGAGGTCAGGGAAATTGGGATACATCCTGAAGGCCATCCCACCCTGTATGGCGGAACCCTCCTTGCAGGCATCGGGATTCTGATGCGTGAGAGCGTGAATGTTGCGGAAAGCAAGATACGGCCGCAACTGAAGCTTCACCGCAGACGGGGCGGAGAGAAGTTCATACTTAATCATCACCTGATCCCTTTCGTGCGAGAGGAGCAGGGTCTTGCGGAAAAGCACGTCTCCGACCTTATAGGTGATCTGAGGTACGGAATCCGCGCAGAAATCGACTATGTACTTGTGCCCGCGCGGCTCATAGACATCTCCATAGCAATGTATTCCGAGGTTGAACTGCTTCCCGTCCACAATCACGCTCTCGTCGAGATCGGACAGCAGCATGAAACGGTCTCCCCCGAAACGATCCAGAGTGACGGCCAGAAGTCCATGGTAGCGCCGGGTGTTGCAGGTGATGAT
>CAVGYS010000014.1:2023-6911 GCA_963633505.1 Oscillibacter sp. MSJ-31 | reverse complement strand
TTGCAATATGCCCCGGTTTTGTTCGCGCAGATGATTTCTCTCTTGAGCGAATAGGCCAGATTGACCAGTTCAGACTTGTTGAATTTTAAGAATGCCATCTTTGTTTATATTTTTTTCAATACTATCGCCACTCTGCAAGGGAGATACAGGGAGAGCTGTCCGTTGACGGTGAAGTGTCTCTCATCCCTGCCAAGTCGCGAAAATCCGTCAAATTCGGTTTCATCGGAATCAAGACCAATCACATACTCCCCGTCAGGCGCTGCGAACCTGAAATCCTCGTACGAGGCGACCGGATTGAAATTGAATGCAAATATACTATTTCTCCTCTTGAATATCAAGACTTTCCTTTCTTCATCGACATAAAGTTGAACAGGCGCGTCCTCGAGGATTCTTTCTTTTTTGACGTAACTTATCATCGCCGCGTCGAAACGTTGCAGGCAGACGTAGCGCAGAGACGGATTGTCGGCGAGCGACCACTGCCTCCGGGCGTACTTGTAAGACCAGTCGTTCCCCTCGCGCGGGAAGTCTATCCACTCCGGATGCCCGAATTCGTTGCCCATGAAGTTGAGATAACCTCCGCCGCAGGTGGCGAGCGTCACGAGCCTTATCATCTTGTGGAGAGCTATGCCGCGATCCACGATCAAGTTGCCGGAGCCTCTCTCCATCCCGTAGTACATCTCCTTGTCAATCAAGCGAAAAATGATGGTCTTGTCACCCACGAGCGCCTGATCGTGACATTCGGCGTAGGATATGGTCTTCTCGTCGGAGCGCTTGTTGGTGAGCTCCCACCATATCTCCCCCATGCTCCACTGCTCGTCTCTTCGTTCCTTTATCCACTTGATCCAATGGTCCGCGACCCCCATCGCCATACGGAAATCGAAGCCGACTCCCCCCGCCTTGAAAGGGGCTGCCAGTCCCGGCATCCCGCTCACGTCCTCGGCTATCGTGAGGGCGTCGGGGTTAATCTCGTGGATGAGCATGTTGGCAAGGGCCAGGTAGCTCACCGCGTTCTCGTCAACCCCCTGCCCGAAGTAGAGTGAATAGTCGCCGAACGACTTCCCGAGGCCGTGATCCCAATAAATCATGCTCGTCACCCCGTCGAAACGGAAGCCATCGATATGATATTCCTCCATCCAGTACTTGCAGTTGGAGAGGAGGAAATACTTGACCTCGTCCTTGCCGTAGTCAAAGCATCTGGATCCCCAGGCGGGATGACGCCCCTGCGTCCCGGAATAGAAGTAGAGACTGTCCCTGCCGTCCAGACGGCTGAGCCCCTCGGCCTCGTTGTCCACGGCATGCGAATGGACGATGTCCATCACCACGGCGATGCCCAGGTGGTGCGCCTCGTCCACGAGGCGTTTGAACTCCTCCGGAGTGCCGAAGCGGGAGCTGAGGGCGAAGAAGTTGGAGACCTGATAGCCAAAAGAACCGTAGTAGGGGTGCTCTTGAAGGGCCATTATCTGCAAGACGTTGTAGCCCAGAGCCTTCACGCGAGGCAGCACGTTCAGTCTGAACTCATTGAAAGTGGACACTTTCCCCTCTTCGGAGCTCATGCCGATGTGGCATTCGTATATGAGCGGGTGCGGCCTGCGTCCAGGCTTGCGCCATTTCCACTCGTAGCTCTGCGGCGGCGACCAGACCTGGGCCGAGAATATCTTGGTTTCCGGATCCTGCACGACCCTCGTCACGTAGGCGGGCAGCCTCTCTCCCCCTCCTCCCGGCCACTCGACCCAGAGCTTGTAGAGGTCGCCGTGACTCAGGAACATCTCCGGGATGCGAAGCTCCCAGTTCCCGTCCCCCACGGGGACGAAAGCATAGGCCTCGGTGCGTTTCCAGTTGTTGCACTCCCCTGTCAGGTAGATTTTGGTGGCGTTGGGAGCCCACTCGCGTATCACCCACGACCCCTCCTCCTTGTGGAGCGGATAGTACAGATGATTGTTGACGGCCTTGCAAAGGTCTTCCCCTCGGGAGAGCTTCTTCAAATCAGAAAGGATATGCTCGTGCCGCGCATCGACCGCACCCTTGTATGGTTCGAGCCAAGGATCGGTCTCGTAGATTTTTCTGCATTTTATCATAGATCGTCCGTTATGGTTTTCATCGTTCTGAGATACTCCCGGCACTGCGCGATGAGTTCATCGGAACGCCGGATATATTTTTCAACGTCGCCCAAGGCCGTAGAAGGATCTTCGACCTTTTGGGCCATCTGTTCAAGTTCCGCCATCGCCTTGGCGTAGTCAAATTTCTCTTCCATATACTGTTGCGTTTATTGTCCCGTCTTCGAAGAGGACGCTTATCCTATCCCCGTCCCCGATGGATGCGGCGGATTTGAGCACCACGCCTCGCTCATCGGTGACCAGGGCATAGCCTCTGGACAACACCGCCCTCGGGTCGGCCGAGCGTATCCTGGCGGAGAGCATCTCCAGCGCCGCCCCCATCGAGGACAGCCTGGAAGAGAAGGCCAGACGCAGGCGCGTGCTGAATGAAGTGATATGCTCGTCCTCGGCGGCCATCGCGTCTATAAACCTGTCCGCCAGCGCGGTAGGAGTCTTCACGAAATCGTGCGCCACCATGTCCGCCACGTGGTAATCCCGTTCGTGCCCGATCGCCGTGAACACCGGAACCGTGCAGTTCGCGATGGTGAAGGCGAGGCCGTAGTCGTCAAAGCAGGAGAGGTCGAAGGAAGAGCCGCCGCCGCGCAGGATCAATATGGCATCGTACGGCACGGCGGCCGTCTCGGACAGGGAAATCGCATCGCAGATGGACTCCGGAGCGCCCTCCCCCTGCATCGTGGCCTCAAACAGGTGCACGTCGAAGGCGAAGCCGAACTCGTTGTCCTCAAGGTGTCTTAGGAAATCCCCGTAGCCAGCCGCATCCCGCGCCGAGATGACCGCAAGGCGCCTTGGCATATCCGCGAGCGGAAGCCCTTTCTGCCTGTCGAGCAGACCCTCCGCGACGAGGCGCTCTATAGTGCGCCTTTTCTTAAGCTCCGCCGCTCCGAGAGTGAAGCAAGGCTCGATGTCGTCAATCGTCAGGGTCAGGCCGTAAAGTTCGCTGTAGCTGACAAGTACCCTCGCCAAAACCTCCATGCCGGGTCTCAGATCCTCTCCCGCAGCCTCGCGGAACTTTTCGGAAAGAGAGAGGTAGCGGCTGCGCCATATCACGGCCTTGGCACGTGCCACGACCTTCCCGTCCTCGCTGCCGGAGAGATCCATGTAGCAGTGCCCGTTGGCCTTGGCCTGCACGGAGGAAAGCTCGGCACGCACCCATATCTTCCCCGGGAACAGCTCGCCTATCCCCTCGCGCATCAGGCGCTGAAGTTCAAACAAATCTATGTAGTCCCTGTCCATCTCAGACAAAAATAAGAAAAAATGGCAAAGATTTGCTATATTTGCGCCCGTTAAAGGCGGTAGTATTCTTTTTATGAAAATCTCCGAAGCCAAGTTCGTTGGCAGCAGCACAAGAGTCTCAGGCAAGCCGGAGAGGAACTTGCCCGAATTCGCGTTCATCGGGCGGTCCAATGTCGGAAAATCGTCCCTGATCAATATGCTGTGCAACAACCGCAGGCTCGCGATGACCTCCTCCACCCCCGGCAAGACCAAGCTCGTCAACCATTTTCTCATCAACGACAGATGGTATCTGGTGGATCTTCCGGGCTACGGCTACGCCAAGACCGACAAGGCCGGAAGAGAAGAAATCGCCGAAGTCATCAGAGACTACGTGATGAACTCCCCCGATCTGGTGATGCTCTTCGTGCTGATTGACTCGCGGCACGACATCCCCCGCATCGACATCGACTTCATCGCGGAGCTCGGAGAGCACGGAATACCATTTTCCATCATCCTGACCAAGTGCGACAAGAAGGGGCCCAACGCCCTGTCCGCGCAGATGGAGAAAGACAGGGAAATCCTGCTGCAGGACTGGGAGGAGCTCCCGGAGACGTTCTGCTCCTCGTCGCAGACAGGGATGGGGCGAGACGAAATACTGGGACACGTCGAGAATATTCTGAATACACTCTAAATATTTGACTTATAGTTATGTTACATTCACACAGACTGGAACTGTTCGCCTGCAGGGCTTCAGAGGATTTCGCCCGCAAAGTTCTTGACAACTTCAATCAGCTCAGGAATCCCGACGAGCCGGAGCTGCACCTCGGCAAGATTGAAGTGACACCTTTCAGCGACGGGGAGTTCCAGCCGCAATTCACCGAGAGCGTCCGCGGTGCGGCGGTCTATATCTTGCAGTCCACCGTTCCGCCTGCAGACAACCTGATGGAGCTGCTGCTCACCATCGACGCCGCCAAAAGGGCCTCCGCCGACAAGGTGATTGCAGTGATGCCTTACTTCGGCTGGGCGCGCCAGGACCGCAAGGACCGTCCGCGCGTAGCCATCGGAGCCAAGCTCGTGGCCAACCTGCTGCGCGCCGCAGGAGCCGACAGGGTGATGGCCTGTGACCTCCACGCCGAGCAGATCCAGGGATTCTTCGACTTCCCGCTCGACCACATCTATGCCAGCAGGGTGTTCATCCCGTACATCCAGGAAAGGAACATCGAGAACCTCGCCATAGCCGCTCCGGACATGGGCGGAGCCAAGAGGGCCAACACCTACGCCAAGGAGCTCGACGCCTCCGTGATCATCTGCCACAAGACCAGGGAGAAAGCCAACGTGGTGGGCTCCATCACGGCGATCGGCGAAGTTGAAGGCAAGAACATCATCATCGTGGACGACATGATCGACACCGCCGGCACCCTCTGCAAGGCGGCGGAAGTCCTGATGGGCAAGGGGGCGAAGAGCGTGTGCGCCTGCGCCACCCACGGAATATTCTCGGGCAACGCCATCGAGCGCATCCACAACTCGGCGCTCAAGGAAGTGTTCGTCACCGACACCATCCC
>CAVGYS010000014.1:0-2013 GCA_963633505.1 Oscillibacter sp. MSJ-31 | reverse complement strand
CCCGCGTGTTCGCGGACATGATACACAAGGTCTATAACTACGAGTCAATCAGTAAAGATTTCGTATTCTAGTCATTATATGATGGCGGTATTTCTCCTGACGATTGCGATCGTGGCCCTTTGCGTGATAGGGCTGTCCTTCAACGTCCTCTTCCGCAAGAAGGACTTCCCGCACTATGACGTGGGTTCCAACGAGGAGATGCGCAAGAGGGGAATCCGCTGCTATAAAGATGAAGATGCCGCACTGCAGCGCAGGGCCTGCGGCGGCATTGAAAGCGACGCCTGCAAAGAATGTAAGTCATATGAGCATAGTAGCGATTGTAGGGAGGCCTAACGTAGGCAAATCGACACTCTTCAACCGCCTTGTCGGAATGCGCAAGGCAATCGTGGATGACACTGCCGGTGTGACGCGCGACCGCCACTATGGCCGCTGCGACTGGTGCGGGAAGGAATTCTCCGTAGTCGACACGGGAGGTTACACGACCAACTCCGACGACGTGTTCGAGAGCGCCATCCGCTCCCAGGTTCAGATAGCCATCGACGAGGCGGACCTCACCATCTTCATGGTGGAGGCCGGGACCGGCATCACCGACTATGACGCGGAGATAGCGGACATCCTGCGCCGCACCGGGAAGCCGGTGGTGCTCTGCGTCAACAAGGTTGACAGCGGAGACAAGATGTTCGACGCCTACCAGTTCTATTCCCTGGGCCTCGGGGAGATCTACAGCATCTCCGCAGCCAACGGCAGCGGCACCGGCGACCTGCTGGACGCCGTATGCGCAGCCCTTCCCAAGGAAGAGGAAAGCGCCGACCCGTATGCCGGACTGCCGCGCATCACGATAGTGGGGAAGCCTAACGTGGGGAAATCCTCCCTCACCAACGCCCTGCTCGGGCAGGAGCGGAACATCGTCACTCCGGTGGCGGGCACCACGCGCGACTCCATCGAGACGCACTACAACAAGTTCGGTTTCGAATTCATGCTGGTGGACACCGCCGGCATCCGCCGCAAGACCAAAGTGCGCGAAGATCTGGAGTTCTATTCGGTGATGAGATCCATCCGTGCGATAGAGAACTCCGACGTCTGCATCCTGATGATCGACGCCACGAGCGGAATGGAAGCCCAGGACATGAACATCTTCAACCTCATCGTCCGCAACCGCAAGGGATGCGTGGTGGTGGTCAACAAGTGGGACCTCTTCACCAAGGATTCCAACACGATGAAGAATTACCGGGAGGCTCTCCAGGCCCGGCTGGCCCCGTTCAACGACGTGCCGATAATTTTCACCTCCGTGCTCAACATGCAGCGCATCCAGGACGTGCTCAGTGCCGCGACCGAGGTTTACTCCAACTACAGCCGCAAGATTCCGACAGCCCGCCTCAACGAGGCCCTGCTGCCGGTAGTCGAGGAGACTCCGCCTCCGGCGTGGAAGGGGAAGTATGTGAAAATCAAATATGTCACCCAGCTCCCGACCCGATTCCCGGCATTCGCGTTCTTCTGCAATCTCCCGCAGTACGTCAAGGACCCCTACAAGAGGTTCGTCGAAAATCAGCTGCGCAAGAGTTTCAACCTCACCGGCTGTCCGGTACAGATTTATTTCCGTCAGAAATAGATTCCCCTCAGCTTTACCTTACGCCGCGGCCTCGCAGGAATCTGCGTCCCGCTTTGGGTAGGTGATCGTGAAGCAGGCTCCGCCAAGGGAGAAGGAGCGGCTGTAGGCGATGGTCGCCCCGCACCTTTCGAGAATGCTCCGGCTGATGGCGAGGCCAAGTCCGGAGCCGCCGTTCTTGGTCGTGAAGTTCGGCGTGAAGAGCTTGACGACGTTCTCCTCGGAAACTCCCGGGCCGTTGTCCTCGAAGACGATGTCATAGTAGCCGTCGCGCATCGAGTTGCGCAGGGCCACCACGACCCTGCCGTCCTCGCGGTCACCGATTGCCTGCACGGCATTGTTGATGAGGTTGACGAAAACGCGCGTCAGCTGGGGCTTCGGCCCCGTCACCGTCACGTCGCTGAGGC
>CAVGYS010000013.1:7103-15246 GCA_963633505.1 Oscillibacter sp. MSJ-31 | reverse complement strand
ACAGTACGTTCTCAGGATGTAGCAAACTCAAAGATGCCCCGGAGCTCCCGGCAACAACGCTTAAAGATAGCTACTACCGAGATACATTCAACGGCTGCACATCCCTTACGACCGCTCCGAAGCTCCCGGCGACGACGCTTGCAGAGAGCTGCTACTTAGAAATGTTCCACTACTGCAAATCCCTTACGACCGCTCCGGAGCTCCCGGCAACAGACCTTACACCAAGTTGCTATCTCGACATGTTTTCATCCTGCCAATCCCTTACGACCGCTCCGGAGCTCCCGGCAACAAAGCTTGCAAAGGAATGCTACCAATGGATGTTCAGGGGCTGCACGAGCCTCAATAGTGTCAAAATCAAAGCCACGGACATTTCAGCCAAAGATGCCTTATATGCCTGGCTCCCTGCATTCACCAATACAAGCACAACAAGAACCATCTACAAGAGTAAGCAACTTACCGGCTTGCCAGATGGTTCTACAAACGGCGTTCCCAAGGGCTGGGTAACCGAAGATTACTATGACTAAGTGAACTACTTCACGATGTGACCTGTAATCTGCCCGCTACATGCGGCGGCATTGGCCTCATCGGTGTCGATGTGCATCGCGAGAGCGTACTTCTCGGACACGCGGATCACGGTGTCGTCGAAGATGAGCTTCCTTCCCGTCTCCTGCTCCACTTCAACGGAAACGATCTGGCCGTTCTTCACACCGAACTTCTCCGCATCGGCGGGGGTCATGTGAACGTGACGCTTGGCGATGATCACGCCCTCCGAAAGCTCGATCTCGCCGCAAGGGCCGATAATCTTGCAAGGAGAGGAACCGGCGACGTCGCCGCTCTCCCTGATAGGAGCCACGATCCCGACGGTGCGGGCGTCAGTAAAGGAAAGCTCGACTTGATTCTCCGGACGGATAGGCCCGAGGATGGAGCACTTGAGGCTCGCCTTCGGCCCCACGACCTCAACCTTCTGGTTGGAAGCGTACTGCCCCGGCTGGGAAAGAGGCTTCTTCACTTCAAGTTCAAATCCCTTTCCGAAAAGGATATCCAAGGCCTCACGGGTGACGTGCACGTGCCTTGCAGATGTCTCGATGATAAAATTATTCATGATGTGATTGGTTAATTGTCAAGTTCTGAAACGATGCGCATCGTGTCGCGCGCGATCACGAGCTCCTCGTTGGTCGGAATCATGGCCACCTTGACGGTGGAGTCCGGAGCCGAGATGAGGGTCTCGGAACGTGCGTTCTCGTTGGCCTCGTTGTCAATCTTCACTCCGAGATATGCGAGGTTCTCGCACACGCGGCGGCGCAGACGAGGGTTGTTCTCCCCGATGCCGGCTGTGAAGACGATGAGATCGACACCGTTCATCTCGGCTATGTAGGCACCGACGTTCTTGATGGTGTCGTAGGTGAGCTTCTTGAGCGCGATCTTGGCCTGACGGTCGCCGTCGAGAGCGAGGGCGTTGAGGTCACGCATATCGGAACTCTTGCCTGAAAGTCCGAGGAATCCGCTCTTCTTGTTCATCACCTCGGTCATCTGATCCGGGGTGAGGCACTCCTTCTTCATGATGTAAGGGACGATGTTGGCGTCGATGTTGCCGCAGCGGGTTCCCATTATCATCCCCTCCAGCGGAGTGAATCCCATCGAAGTGTCCACGCACTTGCCGTCCTTGATGGCGGTGACGGAACTTCCGTTGCCGAGATGGCAGGTGATTATCTTGGAATGCTCCAGATCCAGCCCGGCGAACTGCGCTCCGCGGCGGGAGACGTACTGGTGGGAAGTTCCGTGAGCACCGTAGCGGCGCACGCGGTATTTGGTGTAGTATTCATACGGAAGGGCGTACATATACGCATACGGTTCCATCGTCTGATGGAAGGCGGTGTCGAAGGTGACGACCTGCGGCACCTTGGGGAGCACGTGCGAGATGGCCTCTATGCCCAGCAGGTGGGCAGGGTTGTGAAGCGGCGCGAAGTCGCAGCATATTTCGATCTTCTTGATGACGTCGTCGTCGACGAGCACGCTGCCGGAGAAGAAATCGGCGCCCTGCACGATACGATGTCCCACGGCCTCGATGTCATCGAAACTGTTGAGCACTCCGTGCTCCGGATCCACCAGCGCGTCGAGAACCAGCTTCATCCCGACCTTGTGGTCAGGGATGGGAAGAGTCCTGGTGAAAGGTTCCTTGCCTACAGGCTTATGTGTGATGCACCCGTCGGGGAGAGAAATCTTCTCGACGAGACCCTTGGCCAAAAGTTCGTAAACATCGTCCCCCTTCATATCAAGGAGCTGATACTTGATGGAGGAACTGCCGCAATTGATTACTAAAATTATCATAATGTTATTGGAAGTTTACTTGATGTGTGCGACAAAATTACGAATAAATATGTATTTTTGGAAAAATCCAGAAGGGAAAATGGTCGAGGCGAAAGGCATAGTGGGGATTTCCTCCTGTTATCTTGCAGGCATCGCGGCAGCGAGGGCGGCGGCGCCCGGTGTGAGCGCCCTCTATGCGGTCGGCACGGCATCTCTTGCGATGGCGCTCATATCCCTATCACTCTTCTGCAGAAAGTCGGGAAGGCCCCTCTGGGGATATATGACGTTTCTTTTCCTGGGGGTCTTCACCTGCTGCTGCGGCGAACTTTGCGCAGCCGTAGAGTGGCGCAGACCCGCCATCGCGCAGGCGTCTTTCGAGCTGCTCAAGACGGCAATAGGCCGCTGCGGGATGGAGGACTCCGGAGAGGCCCTGGTCACGGCGCTTCTGACCGGAGACCGCAGCGGGCTCTCCCCCGAGGCTACCAAGGCGTTCAGAGACGCGGGCGCGGCCCACATACTCGCCCTTTCAGGGCTTCACCTCGGGATAATCTACTCCCTGCTCAAGAAGGCGATGTCCCCGGCAGGGAGAAGCCGCAGTGCAGAAATCATCACCTCTCTCGCGGGCGTGGCGGCCTCCGGTTTCTACGTCCTTGTGACAGGCTGCGGAGCTTCCGTGGTGAGGGCGTTCCTTTTCATCTGCCTCAACGAGGCGGCGAGGCTCTGCCCGGGCAGGAGGAGAAGTCCGATGTCGGTATATGCGACCGCCCTGATGGTCCAACTCACCATCACCCCCGAGGCCATCGGCTCAGTGGGATTCCAGCTCTCCTATCTTGCGATGCTCGGGATATACGTCCTCTTCCCGAGGCTCGACTCATGGTTTCCGGGATCGAAGAAAAGCCCGCTCAAGCGGATCTGGACCGCGTCCGCCCTCACCATATCCTGCCAGATTTTCACCTCGCCGCTGGTCTGGCTGTACTTCCGGACCTTCCCCGTCTATTTTCTCATCACGAATCTCGTGGCCCTCCCTCTGACGGAGGCGCTGATCATCTGCGCAGTGGCGAGTACAACGGCAACGGCGGCAGGACTGTGCCCGCCGCCGCTCGTTCATCTCACCAATCTGCTCTCCGGAGCCCTGCTGGGTTTCCTGGAGGCGGTGGCTTCTATTTCCTGATGCACCTTACAGTGGCGCCGAAATCAGACTCCGACATAAGGGCGCGATAGACGATGTCCTTGTCCTGATAGATATAGCGGAGCACCCCTTTCCCGTCCTGGGCGTCCGAAGTCCAGAAAGCGGCGTATTCGTAGAGGGCCTTGTTCTCGAAACTGTCCCCGGAGATGGACACGTAGCCCGACGGCATCACGGAGAGGCCCGACTTGTCCGTTATCTTCACGTCCCTCCAGAACTCCCACATCCTGCTGCCGTTGAAATAGAGGTTCTGCATCAGGCAGCCGGCAAGTCCGGACAGATCCTTCCCAGCCTCGGCGTTCTTGCCGAACCTGCTTCCGAGCGCAAGCCAGTCCTCATCCGAAGGAAGAGTCCAGCCCTCCGGGCAGGCGGTCTGGGCCTCGGTCCAGCTGTAATAGCGGCCGAAGATGTCCGACATCACGTCACAGCCGCCGTAAGCGTAACCGGCGCCCTCCCAAGCGAGGTTCTGACGCATCCAGTCGGTCCCGTCGACGTTGGTGTAGTAGTATTTGCGTCCATCCCGGGGGTCCGTATAGAGCTTGTCGCTCATCGTCTTGACGAAACCGGTGATGGAGCCCTTGCCGTCCAGGCCGGACTTGACGACGGTGAAAGTTTTCGAAGTGCTGGTCCCGTAGTAGAGCCCGTCCGTCGTGAAGGCGCCGAAAGTGAGGGAGAGGTTGCCGAGCGTGTCCGGAACCTCGAAGGTGAAGACGCTCTTGAGGACGGATCCGTCACCCGCGACGAGGGTATCATAGACGGCCGTGGCCGGATTCTTGAAATAATATCCGATCGCGCCTCCGTCACTGCGGCTCACGGTCATGAGACTGTCGATGCAGAAGGACTTGGTGAAGCCCGCATCGACGTAAGTCGGGACGGTGACGGACAGGGAACCTGTCAGATAGAGTTTTGAATCGTCGGAGTCTTTCTTGCACCCCTCAAGCAACAAGGCGGCGCAGGCGAGGGCCGCAAGTGATATTTTCCAGATTTTCATCCTCGATAATTTCTAATACGCTCTGCAAATATAGTCACTATCACGCGCAATTTGCACTGAAATCCTATAACTTTGTAAAGTTTATACAAATACTTTGCCGAAAAAAATGAAGCTCATTCCCAAAACACTGCTCTTCCTGGCGACGATAATCGCGGCGGGATGCACCGGAAACGGATACGAAACGTTCAGCGGCTACGCGCAGGGGGGCGTATATGCCGTCAAGGCCAATCTCAAGGGGGTCAGCGTCCCGAAAGACACGATCGGAAGCCGCATCGGCGCCCTTCTGGAAGAGATAGACTTCAGCATCTCCGGGTACAACCGCAACTCGCTGCTCAGCAGGCGCAACGCCGGGGAGAGGATCGTGCCGGACAGACACTTCGAGACCCTTCTGGAGCTGTCGGACAAGTACCACGACCTGACGGACGGAGCCTTCGACGTGTGGGCGGGGCCGCTGTTTGACGTCTGGGGCTTCGGCTTCACCGCCGACTCTCTCCCGTCGGAAGAGAAAGTAGCCGCGGCGAAGGCCCTGTGCAAGGAGCACAAGATTCTCAATTTCAATGCAATAGCGCAAGGATATACCTGCGACGTCATCGCCTCGTACCTATATTCGATAGGAGTGAAGGACATGCTCGTGGACATAGGGGAAATCTACTGCGACGGACTCAATCCGTCCGGGAAGGGCTGGAGCATAGGGATTGACAACCCCGTGGACGGCAACGACACTCCGGGCAAGGACCTCCGGGGGATATGGCGTTCGGACGGGAGTGGACAGGGAATCGTAACCTCCGGAAACTATCGCAAGTTCTACGTCCGCGACGGGAAGAAATACGCCCACACGATAGACCCGAGGACCGGGTATCCGGTGCAGCACGACCTGCTCAGCGCCACGATAGTGGCTCCGAGCGCAGCCGAAGCGGACGCTCTCGCGACGGCCTGCATGGTGATGGGCCCCGACGCCGCACGAGAATTCGTCCTCGCGCACCCGGGCATCGAGGCCTGCCTCATTACGTCCGAGGGAGTCTGGACCTCCGAAGGGTTCGGAGGCGAAAAATAATTTCGGCCAAATTCGCTATCTTTGCAGCTTCAACTTTAGACAACACACGATGGAAGAGAAATACACGGACTCCGACAAGCTCGGACTGGAGTACAACACTGAAAGGGAAAAACTCGCGATGCCGGAGTACGGACGCAACGTATTGAAGATGGTGGAGCATCTGCGCACCATCCCGGACAGGGAGAAGCGCACGCAGCAGGCCCGCGCCGTCATCAAGGTGATGGAAATCCTCAACCCGCAGGTGCATCTCCAGGAGAACCACGAGCACAGGCTCTGGGATCAGCTCTACATGATAGCGGACTTCGACCTGGACGTGGACTCCCCGTACCCTTGTCCGCAGCGGGAGGAGTTCACCACCGCCCCGGTACCGCTCCCGATGAAGGACGAGAGAATCAAGGCCGCGCACTACGGGCGCAACATAGAGAAAATCATCCGCCTGCTCTGCGCCGAGCCGGACGGTGAAGTCAAGACGGAGATGATACGCTGCCTTGCCATCTATATGAGGCAGCAGTACCTGATATGGAACAAGGACAGCGTCGCCGACGAGACGATATTCGCCGACATCGAAAAACTGTCCGACCATAAGCTCAAAGTGCCTGAAGGACTGGATCTCGGGAAGATCTCGATGGATTCCAACTTCGCGCGTCCCGGCCTCGGGGTCAATTACGGACAGCAGGGCGGACAGAAGAACAACCGCCAGCGCAAGAACAACAGAAGACAGAACAGGAAGAAATAATGGGACTCTGGGACAGATGGGACGAAGATGAGAAGGCCGCCGCAATCCGGGCGGCCGGGCTGTGCGCGGCCGTTCTCGCCGTGTTCGTGTTCTTGTCATCCGCATCTTACCTTCTGCACTGGCAGCAGGACATGAGCCTAATGGGAGAGGGCGGCGCGGCGGAAGTCGGCAACGTGGCCGGGAAAGCAGGCAACAGCACGGGGCACTTTCTCGTATGCGAGCTTTTCGGACTCGGAAGCTTCGCGCTGGTCATCATCCCGGCAGCCGTCTCGATAAGGCTTCTGAAGCGCAGGTGGGAGGGGTCCCTTGTCAAGAGCGTGCTCGTGGCGCTTTTCGGCGCAAGCATCTCCGCCCTCGCATTCGCCTTCGTCGGGGGTCTGCTCAGCCTTGACAACGTCTTCGGAGGTGGTCTTGGAGGCAGGTGCGGGGCAAGAGCCGTCGCCTGGGCGGAAGAACAGGCGGGAGCGATGGTGACGGGGATTTCCATCGCCGTGCTCTTCGTGATCCTGCTGATATTCTCCTCCAAGAAGTTCACCAGATGGCTCGCCACGGTCGGGGAGAAAAAGGAGAAAACTCCGAAACGCCGGGAGAAAGAGACCGAAGAGAGTGTCAGCGAAACTCCCGAGACGCTTCCATCGGACGGTGCCGAGATACCTGAGCCAGAGTCCGAGCCGGAAGCCGAAGCCGAGATGGAGCCTGAAGAGCTTCCGCAGGAGGACGCAGTGACAGAAGCCATTGCAAGCGTAAGCGCAGAGACGGCAGCGGAGAAAGAGGAAGAGGAAGAGGAAGCGGCAGCGGAGCCGGAAGAGGAAGCGGGAGGGAACTTCACCGTCGTCCAGGCGAACAATCTGGATACCGCAGTCACGCAGGACCTTACCCCGATAGACAACAGGCTCGACCCGCCGGACGGACTGCCGGACTACAAGTTCCCGTCGCTCGACCTGCTCAAGTCGCACGCCAACGGCCGCAGGGAGGTTTCCAGCGAGGAGCTGACGCGCAACAACAACAAGATACGGGCGACGCTCGCGAACTTCAAGATTCAGATCACCGACGTCAAGGCGATAGTCGGCCCGACGGTGACCCTATATAAAGTGTATCCGGCTCCGGGAGTCAAAATCGCGGACATCAAGAAGCTTCAGGAAGACATCGCGCTCGCGCTCAACGCCAAGGGAGTGAGAGTCGTGGTGCTCTCCGACGCGGTGGGAATCGAAGTGGCCAACGACCACGCATCCATCGTCCCTCTGAAAGCCCTGCTCAACGACAACGAGTTCCGCAGCAGCAAGGCCGACCTGCCGGTGGCCATAGGATACACCATCACCCAGAAGGTGAAGGTATTTGACCTCGCGGACGCTCCGCACCTGCTCGTGGCGGGCGCGACCAAACAGGGCAAGTCGGTGGGACTCAACGTGATCGTGACCTCCCTCCTGTACAGCAAGCACCCTTCGGAGCTCAAGTTCGTCTTCATCGACCCGAAGATGGTGGAGTTCTCGGTATATTCCCGGCTGCTAAAGCACTATCTGGCCGTGCTGCCGGACGCCTGCTCGGAAGAGGAGGAACAGGACAACGCCATCGTCAAGAAGCCCAAGGACGCGGAGAAAGTCCTCCGCTCCCTCTGCATCGAGATGGATCAGAGATACGAGCTGCTCAGCAAGGCGGGGGTCAACAACATCCGCCTGTACAACGAGAAATACAAGTCCAGACGGCTCAACCCGGAGAAGGGACACCGTTTCCTGCCGTATCTGGTGGTCGTGGTCGATGAATACGCCGACCTTACGATGAGCCAGGGGGCAAGTCCGGAGACCAAGGCCGCGAGCCGCAGCATCACGAACTCGATTGTCCGTCTGGCCCAGAAGGGTCGCGCAGCCGGAC
>CAVGYS010000013.1:6413-7093 GCA_963633505.1 Oscillibacter sp. MSJ-31 | reverse complement strand
CGGACTGCACGTGATACTGGCCACGCAGAGGCCGTCGGTTGACGTCATTTCCGGAGTCATCAAGAGCAACTTCCCTATGCGAATCGCCTTCCGCGTCGCATCCAGGACCGATTCGATGACGATACTCGACAGTCCGGGAGCCGAGAAGCTCATAGGCCGTGGAGACATGCTCTTCTCGGCGAGTATAGACTCGGAGCGCATACAGTGCGCCCTCGTGGACGTGGACGAGGAGATCGACGGCATCACCCGCTTCATCGGGGAGCAGAAGGGCTACGGCCGGAGCTACAACAGCCCGTACTACCTTCCTTCCGTGGAAGAAGCGGCCTCCGAGGGCGGAGAAGCGGGAGGCGGAGTGGATATGCACAGCCTCGACGAGCGCTTCGAAGAGGCAGCCAAGATGGTCGTCACCACGCAGAGAGGCTCCACCTCGGATTTGCAGCGGAAGCTCGGAATGGGATACGCCAAGGCCGGACGCGTGATGGATCAGCTCGAAGCGGCCGGCATCGTGGGACATCAGGAAGGCTCGAAACCGCGCCAGGTGCTCGTGCCGGACCTCAACACCCTCCAGCCGATTCTCGACGCGTTCCTAAAGCGCGGATAGCCCATTAGCGTCCCCCTGTCTGGGGGATGACGATATCGTAGGTCTTGCCAGATTTGTTGAGAAGCTTGTCGTCCCGCAG
>CAVGYS010000013.1:0-6403 GCA_963633505.1 Oscillibacter sp. MSJ-31 | reverse complement strand
GCCACAGGTTGGCTCCCTTGAGCTGAGCGTAGCTGACTCCGTTCTCCTCGGCGAAATCGACAAGGCTCTCTATCGGGCCGCTCACCTCGACTATCCTGGCCGGAGAGAGATAAGGGTAGCGCTCCGAATGCGGCACGTCGAAGCCGAAGTCGGAGGGATTCTCGAAAAACAGCTTGGCTGTCAGCACTCTGAACATATAGCGGGAGGTCTCGTCGACCAGCCAGAGGTCGAGCGCGCTCGTCCGGCGCTGGTTCGAGAGTTTGCGGGATACGCCGTTCTGCCCGCCGTTGTAGCTCGCGGCCACGCTCATCCAGTCCCCGTATTTCTCGTAGGCCTTCTTGAGATAGGCACAGGCCGCCTTGGTGGATTTCTCGATATTGTAGCGCTCATCGACCTCGGAACTCACCTCAAGCCCGTATTCCCTGGCTGTCGCCTTGGTGAACTGCCACAGACCGGCAGCCCCCGCCGAAGACACTGCCCTGGGGTCGAGATTGCTCTCTATCGCCATGAGGTATTTGAGGTCGTCCGGCACTCCTTCCATCCGCAGAATCGGCACGATCTGCGAGAAAATGCGCTCGGAGCGCTTGAGCAGCAGGGTGGAGTTGGTGTGCATGTAGGTGAACGCTATCAGTTCCCTGTCCATCCTCTCATACAGGTCGCTCCTGTCGAAACGGATCGTCTGCCCGGCGAAGACCACCTGCTCGGGCACCCGGGGAGGCCGCTTGTGAACGTCAGAACCCTGTCCGAAGCAGGCCGCCCCCGCAAGGAACAGGCAGGACACGAAAAGGAAAAGCTTTTTTGTCATATAATCTCCATTTTATCTTCTTCCACGTACCATATCACCGCGGAAAGCACGTTGTAGCCCAGCTGACGGTATATCGCGGCGTAGTTGCCCACCTGACGGAGGTACTTGTCCTCCGGAGCGCCGAACTTGAAATCCAGCACGATGACCCCTTCGGGGCGGATCACCACCCTGTCGGGACGGTATTCCCTGCCGTCCGAAGAGAAAAGCGAAGTCTCGTTGAGAACCCGCACAGCCTTCTCTCCCCGGAGGGGGAACCACTCGGGATGAGCCGCCATCCGCTCCGAGAGCAGGCTCCTTGCCTCAAGGGCATCGGCAGGGTCGAGAAGACCGTCCGCAAGAGCGGCATCGACCGCGCCCTCCAGATCTTCCGGGGTGACTATGCCCGACAAAATCTTGTGCAGCACCACTCCCCTGCGGCGCACCGAGGCCTTCACCCCCGTCTGCCCGTCGTCCCCGAAGAAATCGAGAGCGTCGGAAGAAGGGGCGAGCCTGCCCGAAAGGGGCACGGAGGCGAATTCTATCGGAAACTCCTCCTCGGAGGAGGAAAGCTCCCCCCGCTTCATCCTGCCGAAATCGTAGGCTTCGCCATAGACCCTCTCGTCCATGCACCCGCCGAATTCATAGAGGATGTCGCTCATCCTCATATAGTCCGGCCTCCCCTGCCTTAGAGACTTGATAAACTTGGCCGTCGGCGGAGCAGAGATGACGTGCAGGCATTTCTCCGCACGAGTCAGGGCCACGTAGAAAAGGTTGACGTTGTCCACGACCTGCCTGGACTTCTCCTCGTCCCTGGCCCCGCTGAAGAAGGAGGCTTCGGCCTGCGAACCGAGGTTGACAGGATAAATCCCGTCGAGGCAGGCGGGAAGATGCGACTTCGCCGCGTCGAGACGGCACCAGTGGACACCGCTCTTGTAGAGCTCGACCTTGTCTGCGAAGGGGAAAATCACGTAAGGGAACTCCAGGCCCTTGGACTTGTGGATCGTCAGTATCCTGACGGAGGCGGAATTCTCGGGAGAGCCGATGTAGCGGTCCTTCTCATTCCAGTATTCGAGGAAATATCTCAGACTGTTGCCGTTCACCTCCGTCCAGCTCTGAAGCTCGTCCATGAAGGCCTGGATAAAGAGGGTCTCCCCCTCGAAGACGGCGCTGTCGCAGTCCCTCAGGTCGCGCAGCAACGATTCGCACAGATCCACAAGGGAGTGATACGTCGTCGGGAACTCCACTTTCAACGACTCGGAGAGGAACGAGCTGATG
This sequence comes from Oscillibacter sp. MSJ-31, assembly GCA_963633505.1. Lineage (GTDB taxonomy): Bacteria > Bacteroidota > Bacteroidia > Bacteroidales > UBA932 > Cryptobacteroides. The sequence goes on along the minus strand of CAVGYS010000013.1, from coordinate 4,344 downwards.
CCGTCGTCGGGATTCTCAAAAGCCTCCAGCAGGGCCGTCAGACGGCGTACCACCCTCGACGACTTCATGTTGAGAGAATCGTCGGAGATGACCGGGACCTGGTTGGAAATCAGGTAGTCCGCAATGTCGGCGCCCTGCTTCTTCCCGCGCACGAGCACGGCTATGTCGCTCCATTCGGCCCCGGACTCCCTGGCACTGCCGACCGATTCCATCACCGCCTCGAGCTGATTGTCACAGAAGCTCAGACGCACCTGCCCCTCCTGCGGCTCGTCTGCCTTGGGGGTCTGGGAGACGTCGGAATAGATGTCCCTCAGGCCCAGAGCCTCGGAGGCCTTGGAGAAGAAGGCGTTGTTGAACGACACCACCCGGCGAGAACTGCGCCAGTTGCAGTCGAGAGTCTCCACGTCCGCCGTGGGGAACTCCTCCACGACCTTCTCTCCGAGCAGCCGCCAGTCGGAATCCCGGAAGCGGTAGATGCTCTGCTTGACGTCGCCCACTATCAGGCTGGAACCTCCCTTGGACTCGCTCTCGCGAAGAAGCGGGAGAAAGTTTTCCCACTGTATGTTGGAGGTGTCCTGAAACTCGTCGAGCAGGAAATGTTCATACCTCACTCCGAGCTTCTCATACACGAACGGAGCGTCCGAGCCGTTGATGATGTCGCGCAGGATGGTGTTGGACTCGTCCAGGCACAGCAGGTTCTTCTCCCTGAGCAGGGCGTCGAACTCCCTGTAGAACTCCCCGGCAAGGCCGAGGCTGAACGTGAGGGAATTGATAATGAACGCGGTGGCATAGGTCCGGTAGTTCTCTTCCAGATACTCGGCGAGTTCCGGATCCTTGGCGAGGGCGCGCTTGCCCGGCATCTTGACGAAGTCTCCTACTGAGGCTTCAATCCCATGCCTCCCCACCTCCTTCACGAAGTCCCGTATGATGGCCCCGCACGCCTTGCGGATTTCGAGAAGTCGCTTGTGGCTGAAAGCTTCCGCATCGCTCAAGGGGCTCTTTTCGGAGAGCTCCCGGTGCTCTTCGGACTTCAGGAGCTTTCCCATCTCGTAGAGGCTCTCGTCTATGCCCGGACGTTTGCCCTGTTCGAGCCTTTCGGATACGCTCTCCTTGATCCAAGTGAGAAGTTCCCTGTCGTCAGGGGTCAGGGAGTCGAGGATCCTGTCCATCGACTCGCGGATGAGCGAATCCCTGTCGAGCTCTATCCGATAGTCGGAGAGCTGCCCTATCTCACGGGAGAAGGCCTTGAGCGTCTGCTGGAAGAACCTGTCTATCGTGCTGACTGAGAACGCGCCGTAGTCATGCAGCATGTCCACGAGCACCCTTCGCGCCTTCGGGTCGTCGGATTTGTAGAGATCCCGCAGGATGCGGCTCTTCATCTCGGCGGTGGCCTTGTTGGTGAAAGTCACCGCAAGTATGTGCCTGTAGGCATCCGGCGCGGGACTCCCGAGAAGAAGTCCCGTATATGTCTTGGAAAGTCGGTAGGTCTTGCCCGAACCGGCGCTGGCCTTGAGAATCTTCATCGTCCGCAAATGCTTTTGAAATCACAGTAGGTACACGTCCCGATGTCGGAAGTCCGGCGGAAAGGAATCGAGCAGTCGGAGATCTCCGCGAGGAGCTCCTCCAGGCGCGTCTCCATGAGGGAATTGAACATGTCGTTGAGACGGATGTTCTCCACGCTCCTCACAAACAGTCTGGAGGTCTGATAGATGGAGTTCACGAAAGTGCAGTCCGCAAAGGCCGGATCGGAGGACACGTAGCGGTCATAGAGATAAAGTTGCAGCGCAATCTTGGGACGCTTGGCGTTGTCCTCCCCGAAGAGCAGATCCACGACCTGTCCGGCATTGTTCTCCGTGATGATGAAGTCGTTGTCCGTGACCTTGCCGGTCTTGTAGTCCACGATTCTTATCTCCCCGGGAGCTATGCTGTCAAGCCTGTCGATGGCGCCCTTGAAACGGAAGCCCCCTATCAGTGCCGTCCGCTTGAGCTCCAGGCCGAGGATGCGTATCCGCCCCTGGTCGCAGCTTTTGAGAAGCTCCAGGTCGCTTTCCACTACCTTGCGCACATAGCGGCAGATCATATCCTCGAAGATGAGGTTGCGCCCGGCCACCTCGAAGGAATTAAGCTCCTTCATCACGCACTCACGCACGGTGTCAAGGATAATCTCCTCCCCCTTGAGCAGGCTCCGAAGGTACACTTCGTCGAGAAAGCCGCATGGCCGCGTGTAGAGCGTCTGCATCGCCGCGTGAAAGGCCCTTCCCAGCATTCCGCTATCCATCGTTTCCGAGACTTCCTCCTTGGCCTTGAGACCCTTGACGGAGTGGTAGTAGAATTTGGCCGGGCAGCTCAGATAATTTTGTAGCGCCGTGGCGGAAAGTTTGCCATGCTCGCGCAGGAAGTCTATGTCAGTGGCCGTCTTGGGAATGCTGTCAGGCTCGACGTTCTTCTCTATCGGAGCCTTGGCCACGTAGCGCTTGAGCTTCAGCCCGAAGTGCATCTCCAGCTGCTTGACATAGCGGCTCTCCTCCCCGCTCTTCGTGCCCTCCGTGCGGGAGTCCATCAGCAACCACACCTTCCTTGCTCTCTGGAGCAGACGGTAGAAATAATACGCCCACACGGCATCCTGATGCTCGTAGGTGGGCAGGGAGAAGCCCCGGCGGAGTTCCGGGGGGATGAAGGAGGCGCTCACGCTGCGTCTCGGGAACACACCCTCGTTGCAGCTGAGAATGATGACGTTGTCGAAATCGAGCGCCCTCGTCTCCAGCGGGCCCATGATCTGCAGGCCGTTGAGAGGCTCCCCCTTGAACGGTACCGCCGCCCCTCCTATCATCCTGTCGAGCAGGCGGAACCAGGTCTGGGGCAGCACCGGGAGAGAGTGTCGGGCGAGCCTGCCGATGGCGCCGTAGTACTCGGCCGCGAAATCAAGTTCCATCGCCATATCGGGGACGTTCTTCAGAGCGGGAGCCATTCCCGTCAGCAGTCCCCTAAGATAGGTGCATATCCTTTCTATCTGGGCTGGATCCGCCTCCCCCGGAGCGGTGACTACGGGACGGAATATGAGCTCCAGCAGCGGGTCCTGAGCGAACGCGGACTGCGGGACGTAGTAGCGCGCCTCCTTGCGAATGGATGCAAGAAGCTCCGACCCCTGCGGGGAAATCACGGACTTGAAGACGCTGTTGGAGAATATGGCCCAGACCTGCTTGTGGTAGAAATGCCACTCGCCGTCCCTCTCGCGCAGGTGCATCTGGAGGGCCGAGATTTCGTTCATCAGAGCCCACAGGCCGCTGCCGCGCATGGGGTAGCCCATCGTCACGTTGACGTCGTGAACGTATTCGGGGATGGAGTTGAGCACGGGCAGAAGCAGAGCCTCGTCCGGAAGCACCACGGCGGTCTCTATCCCTCGGGCTCCGAGCCGCGAGAGAATCTGCGGCAGTTGCGCCGCCTGCCCCACGGAAGAGGGGATGCTGAGCACGTTCACCTCCGGGACTTCAAGAGAGGCTCCCCCGTCGGGAGAGAAGGCCTGAGGGAATTCCAGGACGTTGTCCGCCATGAAGCGCGAGGACCTGTTGTGGGGGTCGCGGATCATAGAGCCGCTATAGTCCCAGCAGAATTCGGCAAGGGAGGCGTCGCGCATCTTGCGCATCAGACGCTTCTCGCACTCGTTGAGCGCGTTGAGCCCCACGAAGACGTATTGGTCAACTTCCGGGAAGCGCCCCGCGAGAATGTCCACCACCGCTTCCGAAGAGAGCCGCTCCGCAAGAGAGCGGTAAACCTGCCCCTCATACGAGAGGCCCTTCTGCGAAAGGCTCCGGTTGAAGGAGCGGTACAGCTCAAGCAGGATGTCCCAGATCTTGCGGAACTCCTCCTTGTAGCGGCCCCCCGTGCGGAAATGCGAGACGAAACGCCTTATCGCCTCCTCCTGCGAGGGTTCGAGATACTCATAGTCGTCCTGCATTCTGCGCAGGTCGGAGATGTTCGCAAAGAGCGATTCGGCCTTGACAAGATACTTGTCCACGTCGTTGAAGTCCGACAGCAGCACCCCTCCCCAAAAGATGAAGTCGTCCAGACTCTCGTGGGACGGATTCAGGGCGCAATAGCAGTCGTACAGCTCAAGCAGCAGGGTGATCTGGTCCGCCTCCCGGACATCGGCCACGGCGTAGAAGAAGTCCTTCATCGTGCAGACTTCGGGCGAAATCAGCGGACGAGCGCTGTCGCGGACGAGCTCGCCGAGATACTTCCTGAAGAAAACTTCGGCGCGCCTGTTAGGGAAGATGAAGCAGAGACGCTCCACCCCGCCCGCGACGAAATAGTGCCGGGCGACCTGTTCGAGAAACGGCTCCATAT
>CAVGYS010000012.1:11097-15552 GCA_963633505.1 Oscillibacter sp. MSJ-31 | reverse complement strand
TCCTCCAACCCTCTGATTGCCAACTCCACGGAGGGGCTTGAAACCACTCGCCGGGGCTGTCTTGTCGCCGATGAGAACGGAGCCACCACGAGGAAGGGTGTGTTCGCGGGAGGAGATGCCGTCACGGGGGCGGCCACGGTGATTCTGGCGATGGGAGCGGGTCGCAGGGCCGCGTCTGCCATTGACGAATATATCAGAAGCACAGCATAACTAATAGCACCACTACAATGAAAGAAGAACCTTTGTCAAAATCTATCCGGACACTCAAATTCTGGAAGGAGATGCTCATCATCTCCATAGCGATGTTCATCGCCGCGGCTGCGGTGTACTATTTCCTCGTCCCAAGCAAGCTCGTCGTGGGCAGCATCTCCGGCCTGTCGATAGTGGTCAGCGGGGTGTTGGCCGACATGGGCATCGTGGTCAAGGTGTCCACTGTCGTGCTGATAATCAATGCCGTACTGCTCGTGATCGCCTACATCCTGATAGGCCCGGAATTCGGGGTGAAAACAGCCTATGCCGCCCTTATACTCGGGCCTATGATGAATTTGTGGGAGGACGTCTGCCCGTACGAGAAACTCATGGAGGAGGGAGCTTCTTCCATGATGGGGAACCTGTGGTTCGATCTGCTGGTCTTCGTGCTTGTGCTCAGCGCATCGCAGGCCCTGCTTTTCCGTATCAACGCCTCCACCGGAGGGCTCGACATCATCGCCAAGATAGTCAACAAGTACTTTCACTTCGACATGGGGATGTCGGTGACGATATCGGGGGTGATCATCTGCTGTACGGCTTTTCTCATCAACCCGTTCCGCCTTGTCATCATCGGCCTTATCGGCACATGGATCAACGGGCTGATCGTCAATTATTTCATGGCTTCCCTAAGCCGTCGCAAGAGAGTCTGCATCATCTCCGAAGAGCACGAGAAAATCCGCAGATACGTCATCGAGGACATTGTCCGGGGGTGTACGCTCTATGACGTGACGGGCGGCTATGGCGGCAAGAAGTACGTTGAGATTCAGGTCCTTCTGACCCAGAGCGAGTTCGCCGACCTCATGGCTTTCATCCGTGACAACGACATCAAGGCGTTCATCACCGCCGGCAACGTCAGCGAGGTCTATGGCCTCTGGAGCGACAACCGGAGACTCAAGAAGAAATAAGATTCTTTTTCTGAAGAGCAGCTACTCAAGCGTCCATTCGGCGCCGTCCTTGGTGTCCTTGACTTGGATGCCGAGAGCCTTGAGGGAGTCGCGGATATGGTCGGAGACGGCCCAGTTCTTGGCGGCCTTGGCTGCGGCGCGCTGTTCGAGTACCATGTCCATCAGCCCTCCGATGACTTTGCCGTCAGCGCCTTCCGAAGCATCCTCGTCCTTGAGGCCGAGCACACCGAAGACTATGTCGTCGAAAAGTTGCACGAGCGTGGCCTTGTCCCCCTCGCCGAGGGTCAGCTGCTTTGCCTTGGCGGAATTGATGATGCGGACGGCCTCCGAGACGTGCGCAAGCGCAACGGGAGTGTTGATGTCATCGCACAGTGCATCATAGACTCCTTCGAAAATCGCCCTGACCTCGGCGCTCTCCGCAGGGCAGCTGTCGGGGGCTACGGCATCGTCAGTCTCGCCGTAGGCGCGCTGGGGGATGTCCCGGCCTGCCATGGCATAGAGTTCGCGGGCGGCCTGCATAAGCCTCTTGAGTCCTTTCTCTGAGGCCTGGAGCGCCTCGTTGGAGAAGTCAAGGGTGCTGCGATAGTGCGCCTGGAGGATGAAGAAACGGACCGTCATCGGGCTGTAGGCCTGATCGAGCTTCGGGTGATCTCCCGAGAAGAGCTGCGGCAGGGTGATGAAGTTGCCCAGCGACTTGCCCATCTTCTGCCCGTTGATGGTAATCATGTTGTTGTGAACCCAATAATGCACCCCCTGCGTACCGCGCATCGCCTCGTTCTGCGCGATTTCGCACTCGTGGTGCGGGAACACGAGGTCCATCCCGCCTCCGTGGATGTCAAACTCGCGTCCGAGATACTTCTCCCCCATCACGGAGCACTCCAGATGCCAGCCGGGGAAGCCCTCTCCCCAAGGGGACGGCCAGCGCATGATATGCTCCGGCTCGGCCTTCTTCCACAGCGCGAAATCATACGGAGCGCGTTTGTCGGACTGCCCGTCCAGGCTGCGTGTGCCCTCGAGGGTGTCGTCGAGGTTGCGCCCGGAGAGCACCCCGTAGTGAAAATCTTCGTTATATTTGGCGACGTCGAAATAGATGCTGCCGTTGCTCTCGTAGGCATAGCCTGCGGCGAGGATTTTCTTGATCGCCTCTATCTGCTCGATGATGTGCCCCGATGCACGCGGTTCGATGGACGGCGGAGCCACGTTGAGCTTGCGCATCGCCTCGTGGTAGCGCAGAGTATAGGTCTGCACCACCTCCATCGGCTCCAGCTGCTCCAGACGGGCCTTCTTGGCAATCTTGTCCTCCCCTTCGTCGGCGTCGTGCTCCAGATGTCCGACGTCGGTGATGTTGCGCACGTAGCGCACCTTATATCCCAGATGGTGCAGCAGACGGGCGAGCACGTCATAAGTCACTCCCGGACGGGCATGTCCGAGGTGCGCATCGCCATAGACGGTCGGCCCGCATACGTACATCCCGACGTGTCCCGGGTGCACCGGCACGAAAAGTTCCTTTCTGTGCGAAAGGGTATTGGTAAGACTAAGATTTCTCATTGCAATTGTCGATAATCTCACGAAGATACGAAAAAATGCTTACTTTAGTCCTATGAAATTCATAAGCTGGAACGTGAACGGCCTGAGAGCCGTGGCGGGGAAGGGGTTCTCCGGAATTTTTGAAAATCTTGATGCGGACTTTTTCTGTCTTCAGGAAACCAAGCTGCAGCATGGGCAACTGGACCTTGAGTTCCCCGGCTACCGTTCATATTGGAACTATGCCGAAAAGAAAGGCTACTCGGGGACGGCCATATACAGCCGGGCGGAACCGGAGGGCGTCAGCTATGGCATCGGGGCGGAAGAGCACGATGGCGAGGGGCGGGTCATCACCCTTGAAATGCCGGGGTTCTTCCTTGTCAACGTCTATACCCCCAATTCCCAGGATGGGCTACGCCGTCTAGATTATCGGATGAAGTGGGAAGACGCGTTCAGGGGATATGTCAGCTCGCTCGCAGAAAAGAAAGGTGTGGTAATCTGCGGGGACATGAACGTGGCCCGTGAGGAGATAGACCTCAAAAATCCCGCGACCAATCACCTCAACGCCGGCTTCTCCGATGAAGAGCGCGCCAAGATGAGAGAGCTGCTCGCAGCTGGATTTCACGACAGCTGGCGGGAGCAGCATCCGCAGGAGGTCAAATATTCCTGGTGGTCGTACAGAATGCGCGCCCGCGAGAGGAACGCAGGCTGGCGCATAGACTATTTCCTGGTTTCAGACTCCTTGCAGGGCCGGATTGCGCATACGGATATCCACAACGAAATCCTCGGCTCCGACCACTGTCCGGTGGAACTCGACCTGTCCCTTTAGGCGGTCTTCTTGCGTGAGCCGAGGCGGTCGAATATCACCACGAGGGCGATGCCGATGACGCACCAGAGGATGGCTCCTGGGATCTGGAGATCAAGCGGAGAAACGCTGCCGGTGCGCAGCAGCTGCGCCTTCTCCACGGCTGCCCCGTCATACCACGGCCACACCCTTATCAGCGAGCCGAGCACGAAGCCCAGGAGCACGAGCAACGTCTGGCGCTCCCATCGTGCGAGAAGCCAGTGCAGGAACTTCGCGAACGCGAGTATCCCGACCGCGCAGCCAAGCCCGAATACGATGATTATCGGCCAGTTGAAATCGGAAATCGCCTGCATCACGTAGTTGTACTTGCCCATCACCAGCAGGATGAAACTGCCCGAAATGCCAGGGAGAATCATGGCGCAGATGGAGACCGCGCCGCAGATGAAGATGAACCAGATGTCGTCGCCGGTCTCAGTCGGAGACAGGGTGCAGACCACCACTCCGATGACTATGCCGCAGATGACGAAGATCAAGTCTTTGAGACGGAAATCCTTGATGTCGCGGAACATGATGACCGTGGAGGCGAGAATCAGTCCGAAGAAGAACGCCCATGTGAGAATAGGGTAGAGCGTCAGGCAGGAGGTCACCACCTTGGCAAGGGAGAACACGCTGACAATCACGCCGAGCAGCAGCGCGACGAGAAAGTCGCCATTGACCATCTTCCAGAACTCCGCGAAGCGGCCCTTCAGAAGAGCCTGCCACGTCTGCTTCTCCGTCACGGCGTTGAGAGCGTTCACGATGTCGGAATAGATTCCCGTAAGCAGCGCTATCGTACCGCCGCTCACGCCGGGCACCACGTTGGCCGCACCCATTCCGAAGCCTTTGAGGGCCACGGTGAGATAATGTTTCAAGGATTTCATCTTATAATGTTGTTGAGGTGGGTTTTTATTTCTGAGAATATGGCCTCTTGAC
>CAVGYS010000012.1:4021-11087 GCA_963633505.1 Oscillibacter sp. MSJ-31 | reverse complement strand
GGATTACAAGGTCAAAAATCCCTCCCTTGCACTGCCGCCGTCCGATTTTGAAGCAGGCGTTGCTGCACCGCGCCTCATATTCGGGCCAGAATCCCCCGTCCGGATTCGCGAGGGAAATCAGCAGTTCCCCCGACCCTTCCGGAAGCCTGTCGCCCCTGAACTTCTTTTTGACGGTGCCTATAAGGTCAAGATCCCTGCCTTCGGGACATATAAGCCTGACCGCTATGTTTTTCTGAGCGAAGAAATGCTCGACATCCGCCTTTACGGCGGCGCAATCCTCCTCAAGAGGGGAGACGAGCACGGTCGCCTGTCGGATCTCATTCAGCGGATGCAGGCCATGCTGGACGTCGCTCCCGTTGCGTCTGAGGGCAATGTGGCGCAGCAGCAATGCGAGGGGGTTCTTCATCGGGTGGAGTCTGGTGCGAAAAGCTCCCTTATTTCACGCTTGGCCTCCTCCCAGCGCGGAGTGTCGATCTTGGTGCCCACGACTTCCACGACCTTGGCCGCGATTATCGATCCGGCTTCTCCGCATTCCTTGAGCCCCCGCCCGAGAGAGTGTGCATAGAGAAAGCCCGCCGCATAGGTGTCCCCCGCACCGGTGGCGTCCACCGTGGCGGCCGGCCACGCCGGGATGAAGTGAACCTCTTCCCCGGACTTGATCCAGCTCCCGTCCTTGCCGATCTTGACCACGGCGATTTTGCAGAGCTTTGCGATTTCGTCCAAGGCCGCCCGAGGATCGCCCAGCTTGGTGAACGACTTCGACTCCGTCTCGTTGGCGAACACTATGTCCACGTAGTTGTCCACTATGTCGTGCAGAAATGCAAGATTCGACTCGACGACGTTGTATGATGCCATGTCGAGGGAGATTGTGCAGCCGGCTTTGTGCGCAAGCTCTACTGCCTTTCTCGTGAGAGACTGATTCTGAACAAGATATCCTTCGATATGGAAATAATCATATCCCTCGAACCACTTCGGGTCGAGGTCTTCCGGCACCAGGTCCAGGGCCGCTCCGAGATAGACGGCGAAGGTGCGCTCGGCGTTGCCTCCGCTGACGAACACTATCGAACGTCCGCTGGAATGACGGCTCTTGAGCAGGATGTTCCTGACTCCGTACTTCTCCTGATCGTGCTTGAAATGAAGCCCAAGTTCGTCTTCGCCTATCTTTCCGATAAAGCTTGACGGCATGCCGAGAACTGCGGTGCAGGTGATCGTGTTGGCAGCCGAACCGCCTGCCACATATTTGATCCCCAGCGGCTTGATCGCTTCCCAGATCTTGTCTCCGGTCTCCATGTCCACGTGCTGCATGCTGCCTTTCGGGAGATGATAAGTAGTGAGGAGCGAGTCGTCCGGCAGAACCGCCAGGATGTCCGTAAGGGCGTTCCCTATTCCAAGTATCGATTTCATAACTTGCAAAATTAGCATAAATATCCGTAAATTTGCGCCTCGTATGAATAAGAAAGCGGCCAAAGTAGTCAAGTACCTGCTGTCTGTCGGATTGGCGGTCATACTCGTGTGGTTCGCCTTCAAGGGCATTGACTGGAGGGCTTTCTGGGAGGGTCTGAAAGAGACGAGATGGGGCTACGTGCTGGTTTTCACCTTGGTTTCCGTACTTGCGCTTTTCTTCAGGGAAGAAAGATGGAGGGTGATGATGGAGCCCCTCGACCCCGGGGTGAAGATGCTTGACGCCTGGGATGCGTCGAACCTTGGGAACATGGTGAACGTGGTCCTGCCGGGAGCCGGGGAGTTCGTTCGCGGAGGGTACATAAGATCCAAGAAGATGACTTACAACAAGATTCTCGGCACGATCGTGTGTGAGCGGGCCTGGGACGTGTTGCTGGTGCTCTTCCTGCTTGTCCTCGCCCTCGTTCTGAAATGGGGCACGTTCGGGGATTTCTTCATCGCCAACATCTGGAATCCGCTCACCCACAGCCTCGGCTTTTCGATGTGGTGGATTCTCTCCCCGATTCTTCTCGCCCTTGTCGCCTTTGTCTGGGCCGTGTTCCACTGGCAGGGGAAATATCCGTTCTGCGCCAAGGTTGCCGGGGCGGTGAGGGGACTTGGAGCGGGGATAGCGAGTTTCGTGCACATTCGCCGCAAGGGGGCCTTCGTCCTGTACACCATAGGCATCTGGGTGACCTACCTATTGATGACCTACTATAATTTCCTCGCCATCCCTGCGCTTTCGCATCTGACGTTCTTTGACTCCCTCTTCGTATCCGCAGTGGGCAACATAGCCTCCATCATCCCGGTTCCGGGAGGCATGGGTGCATACCACTATCTGGTCTCACTGACATTGGAGTCCATCTATGGCGCGACCTGGGAGACAGGCCTGCTCTTCGCGACGTTGAGCCACGAAACGCACGCCCTGCTGATCATATTGCTCGGCGCAGCATCCTATGTCCGGCTGTCCGTTCGCAGGAGAAATTAGACTTTGAATTGTTCAAAATACTTTCTAACTTTGCATTCCTCTCCCCGAGGAGGGGAGAGGAAATGGTTCCGTAGCTCAGTTGGATAGAGCAACAGCCTTCTAAGCTGTGGGTCGCGCGTTCGAGTCGCGCCGGAATCACTTCAAACAGAGAAAGCCGATCTCATCCGAGACCGGCTTTCGCGTTATCGATATGACAGGGGCTGACCCCTGCCATTGTTGTGTTAAAGTTCGTTCAACTCCTGTGTGGTTGTCTCATCCTTGTGCGTCACGATGATGTCCTGATATTCTTTCAGGCCCGTGCCGGCAGGAATGAGGTGACCGCAGATGACATTCTCCTTGAGCCCTTCGAGGTGATCGACGCGTCCGCGGATGGCGGCTTCGCTGAGCACCTTGGTGGTCTCCTGGAAGGATGCGGCGGAGATGAAACTGTCCGTCTTGAGCGCAGCCCTCGTAATACCCTGAAGTATAAGGCGTGCGGTGGCCGGACGTGCCGGACGCGTGGACATCGGCTCAAGTCCCTGTCTCTCCAGCGAAGAGTTCTCGCTGCGCAGCTCGCGGGCTGATATGATCTGCCCCGCTTCGTATCTCTGAGAACCTCCGACAGTGAGAATCACGTGCTTGCCGTAGATGCTGTCGTTGACGTCGATGAACTTCCACCTGTCCACCATCTCCTCGCTGAGGAACTCGGTGTCGCCCGGATTGGTTATCTCGACCTTGCGCATCATCTGAACCTCGTTGACGATGTAGTCCTGAGCCTTGACAGGTCCGAGGATGTTCAAGATGTCGCTCGGGGACACGCCGCCGTCCGAGAGCGGGGTGCCGGCCTTGACGTAGTCGTTCTCCTGCACGAGAATCTGCTTGCTGAGCGGTACGAGGTAGTCCTTCCCTACACCGTACTTGTTCTTGACGGAGATCACACGGTTGCCGCGCTTGATATTGCCCATGTGCACTTCTCCGTTGATTTCGGAGAGGATGGCCGGACTTGACGGATTTCGGGCCTCGAAGAGTTCCGTGACGCGCGGAAGACCGCCGGTGATATCGCTGGCCTTGCCGATTGCGCGCGGAATCTTCATTATGACCTCGCCAACCTTGACCTTGCTGCCGTCCTCGGCCATCAAGTGGGCTCCCACAGGCAGGTTGTACTGCTTGATGCTGTCCCCGGCCTCATTGACAATGACGAGAGTAGGGCTCTTGGTCTTGTCCTTGGACTCGATGATGACCTTGTCGGTGCTGGTGGAATATTCGTCGGCGCTCTCCTTCTGGAAGGTCACGCCCTCGATCATGTTCTCGAAACGCACTGTACCTGCGGTCTCCACGATCGTGGTGGCGTTGTACGCATCCCAGTCGCAGATGAGGTCTCCTTTTTTCACCTTGTCGCCGTCACCCTTGTAAAGCACGGCTCCATAAGGGACGTCGTACTGTGAGAAGGTGATTCCGGTGTTCTCGTCAAGAATGCGGAGCTCGGCCATTCGGCTGACTACGACCGTTTCCTTGTGCCCGTCATCGGCGATTCTCTCGATGGTACGGAGCTCCTCGAACTTGAGGACGCCGTCGTACTTGGACTCAATCGAAGAGTCGGCTGCGGAAGAAGATGCCGTACCTCCGACGTGGAAGGTACGCAGAGTCAACTGAGTACCAGGCTCACCGATGGATTGCGCGGCGATGACTCCGACGACTTCGCCTTTCTCTACCATGCGGCTGGTCGCGAGGTTGCGTCCGTAGCACTTGGCGCAGACACCCTTGCGGCTCTCGCAGGTCAGCACGGAGCGTATCTCCACCTGCTCGATAGGGAGCGAATCGATGAGGTCCGCCTCTTTCTCGCGGATTTCCTCTCCGGCCTTGATGATGAGCTCACCCGTGAGAGGGTTGAAGATATCGTGTACGGAAGTGCGTCCGAGGATCCTCTCCCCGAGGGACTCCACGACTTCGTCCTTGTTCTTGATTGCCGTGGCAATCAGTCCGCGGAGCGTGCCGCAATCCTGCTCGTTGATGATGACGTCGTGGGACACGTCCACCAGACGCCTTGTCAGATATCCTGCGTCCGCAGTCTTCAACGCGGTGTCGGCCAGACCCTTACGGGCTCCGTGGGTGGAGATGAAGTACTCGAGCACCGTCATGCCCTCCTTGAGGTTGGAGACGATAGGGTTCTCGATGATGTCGGCTCCGGAGGCACCCGCTTTCTGAGGCTTGGCCATAAGTCCGCGCATACCGCAGAGCTGCTTGATCTGAGTGGTTGAACCACGGGCTCCGGAATCCAGCATCATATAGACAGGGTTGAATCCCTGCTGGTCGGCTGAAATCTGGTTGGTCACGATCTTGGTCAGTTTGTTGTCCACTGCGGACCAAAGGTCGATGACCTTGTTGTATCGCTCGTTGTTGGTGATGAAACCGCTGTCATAGTCATCCCGGATGTTCGCCACCTGTTTGTAGGCGTCCTCCACGAGGGAAGTCTTCTCCGCAGGGACGAGCACGTCTCCGAGGTTGAACGAGATGCCGGCGCGGAACGCCTGGTCGTATCCGAGGTTCTTGATGTCATCGAGGAACTTCGCCGTGCGTGTCACGCCCGTGTGCTTGATGACGTTGGTGATGATCTTCCTGAGGGATTTCTTTCCGAGAACCTCATTGACGTAAGGCACTTCATCGGGAACGTACTGGTTGACGATGATGCGGCCCGCCGTGGTCTCGACCATCTCGGTTCCCTTGGACTCATCCTGCTTGTCGGCCGGCAGACGCACGGAAATCTTGGCGTGCATGTCAATCGCCTTTTCGTCGTATGCCACGATGACTTCCTCGGCGGAGTAGAATCTCATGCCCTCGCCCTTGGCTCCCGGACGAATCTTGGTGATGTAATAGAGTCCGAGCACCATGTCCTGTGAAGGAACGGTGATAGGCGCGCCGTTGGCCGGGTTGAGAATGTTCTGCGAACCGAGCATCAGCAGCTGCGCTTCCATCACGGCGGCGTTGCCGAGCGGAAGATGCACAGCCATCTGGTCTCCGTCGAAGTCGGCGTTGAACGCCGTACATGCGAGAGGGTGCAGCTGGATGGCCTTGCCTTCGATCATTCGCGGCTGGAAGGCCTGAATACCGAGCCTGTGGAGGGTAGGTGCACGGTTGAGCAGCACCGGATGTCCCTTCATCACATTCTCGAGAATATCCCAGATGACCGGGTCTTTCCGGTCCACGATCTTCTTGGCGGACTTGACGGTCTTCACGATGCCGCGCTCAATCAACTTGCGGATGATGAACGGTTTGTAGAGTTCGGCAGCCATGAACTTAGGCAGACCGCACTCGTGCATGTTCAGCTCCGGACCCACCACGATGACGGAACGTGCGGAGTAGTCCACACGCTTTCCGAGGAGGTTCTGGCGGAAGCGTCCCTGCTTTCCCTTGAGGGAATCCGAAAGGGATTTGAGAGCCCTGTTGGTCTCGCTCTTGACGGCGGAAGACTTCTTGGAGTTGTCGAAAAGCGAATCGACGGCTTCCTGGAGCATGCGCTTCTCGTTGCGGAGAATCACCTCCGGAGCCTTGATCTCGATGAGCCTCTTCAGACGGTTGTTGCGGATGATAACGCGGCGGTAGAGGTCGTTGAGGTCGGTGGTCGCGAAACGTCCTCCGTCAAGAGGCACGAGCGGACGCAAATCCGGCGGGATCACAGGAATCACCTTCATCACCATCCATTCCGGACGGTTGATTCCCTTTGACTCCTGGAACCACTTCACTACCTGAAGCCTTTTGAGAATCTCCGCCTTGCGCTGCTGGGAGTTCTCCGTGAGCATCCTTTGGCGGAGCTCCTTGGCGAGCTCCTCAATATCGATCTCCTTGAGCAGGTCATAGACTCCTTCCGCTCCCATCTTGGCGATGAACTTGTCCGGATCGGAATCCGGAAGGTTGTTGTTACCTGGGATGCGAGCGAGGATGTCGAGATACTCGTCCTCGGAGAGAAGGGTCATCTTGTCCACTTCGGAAGCTCCAGGCTTCACCACTATGTATTTCTCATAGTAGATGACGGACTCCAGCTTCTTGGCCGGAAGACCGAGAAGGGCCGAAATCTTGTTGGGAGCGGACTTGAAGTACCAGATGTGCGCTACCGGAACGGTCAAGGTGATGTGGCCCATCCTTTCGCGGCGCACTTTCTTCTCGGTCACTTCGACGTTGCACCTGTCGCAGACGATTCCGCGGTAACGGATTCTCTTGTACTTTCCGCAATAGCACTCGTAATCCTTGGTCGGCCCGAAAATCTTCTCGCAGAAGAGTCCGTCCCTTTCAGGCTTGTAGGTCCTGTAGTTGACGGTCTCCGGCTTGAGAACCTCCCCGCACGAACGTGCGGTGATGTCCTCGGGAGACGCAAGCGAGATGCTTATCGTCTGGAAGTTGCTCTTAATCTTATTGTCTTTATTATTGAATGCAGGCATATTGTTACGTGTTCAAACAATTATTCCAAAGTAACCTTGAGACCAAGACCGCGGAGTTCGTGGAGGAGCACGTTGAGTGACTCCGGAATACCTGCAGGCGGGATAGGATCTCCCTTGACGATGGCTTCGTAGGTCTTCGACCTTCCGACCACGTCATCGGATTTGACGGTGAGGATCTCCTGAAGCGCGTTGGCTGCGCCGAAGGCTTCAAGCGCCCAAACCTCCA
>CAVGYS010000012.1:0-4011 GCA_963633505.1 Oscillibacter sp. MSJ-31 | reverse complement strand
ATCTCTCCGAACCTCTGTCCTCCGAACTGCGACTTGCCGCCGAGAGGCTGCTGGGTGATGAGCGAGTAAGGTCCGATTGAACGGGCGTGCATCTTGTCATCGACCATGTGGCCGAGCTTGATCATATAGATCACACCGACCGTGGCCGGCTGGTCGAAGTAGTCTCCGGTGCCGCCGTCACGCAGGCGGGTCTTGCCGAATCTCGGCACGCCTGCCTTGTCCGTGTAGTCGCAGATCTCCTCGATGCTGGCACCGTCGAAAATCGGGGTGCTGAACTTCAGTCCGAGCCTGTAGCCGGCCCATCCGAGCACGGTTTCGTAAATCTGGCCGAGGTTCATTCGTGAAGGCACGCCGAGAGGGTTGAGGACGATGTCCACAGGCGTACCGTCCTCGAGGAACGGCATGTCTTCCTGGCGCACAATCTTGGCGACGATACCCTTGTTGCCATGTCGGCCGGCCATTTTGTCGCCGACGGTGATCTTGCGCTTCTTGGCTATATATACCTTCGCTATCTGCATCACTCCGTTAGGGAGCTCGTCTCCAATCTTGATCTTGTCCATCTCGCGCTTGCATATGGCCTGTTCCGTCTTCAGCGCGATGCAGTAGTTGTTGATAAGGTCGCGGATGAGGTCATTCGTCTCCTTGTCGCCGGTCCACTTGTTGGAGTTGATGTTGTTGTAGTCGATGCTCTTGAGGACCTCGGTCGTGATCTTCTTGTCTTTCTCAAGAATCTCCACTCCATAAAGGTCGGTGATGCCTGCGCTCTTCTTGTTCTTGGTGAGTACGACGAGCCTCTGCAGGAAGTCGGAGTAGAGTTTCTCGGCCTTGCGGTCGTACTCTGCCTGACGCATCTCCAGTCTTGCCTTCTGGTCACTCTTCGCGGCCCCCTTGCGGGTGGAATCCTTGGAGATCTTGGTGTAGAGGGAGGTCTTGATGACGGTTCCGCTCAGAGAAGGGTTGGCCTTGAGCGAAGCGTCCTTGACGTCTCCGGCCTTGTCGCCGAAAATCGCCTTGAGGAGCTTCTCCTCCGGTGACGGGTCGCTCTCCCCCTTAGGGGTGATCTTGCCGATCATGATGTCGCCCGGCTCGATGTGCGCACCGATGCGGACGATACCGTTCTCTCCGAGGTTGCGGGTGGCGTCCTCGCTGACGTTCGGGATGTCGGACGTGAGTTCCTCCATACCGCGCTTGGTGTCACGCACTTCGGTCAGATACTCGTCCACGTGCACGGACGTGAGGACGTCCCACTTGACCATCTCTTCGGACAGCACGATGGCATCCTCGTAGTTGTATCCCTTCCAAGGCATGAAAGCCACCTTGAGGTTGCGCCCGAGGGCGAGCTCCCCGTTCTGGGTGGCGTAGCCTTCCGTAAGAACCTGGCCTTTGACCACCTTGTCGCCTTTCTTGACCACAGGTTTCAGGGTGATGGTCGTGCTCTGGTTGGTCCTGCGGTAGATAGGCATCTTGTAGGTCGTCTCTTCCGGCAGGAAGCTGACGAAAGCCTCCCCTTCGCTGCGTTCGTACTTCACGCGTATTTCGTTTGCGTCCACGTAGGTGACTTCTCCGTTGCGGTTCGCAACAATCTGCGTGCGTGAGTCGATGCAGGCCCTCTCTTCAAGTCCGGTGCCCACGATAGGGGATTCCGGTTTGAGGAGAGGAACGGCCTGACGCATCATGTTCGCTCCCATCAGGGCGCGGTGAGCGTCATCGTGCTCAAGGAATGGAATGAGTGACGCGGCCACTGAAGCCATCTGGTTCGGGGCTACGTCCATATAATCGACCTTGTCTTTCGTCACGACAGGGAAGTCGGCTTCAAGACGGCACTGGATGCGGTCTTCAAGGATGTTGCCGTCGTCGTCCATCTTCACGTTGGCGAGGGAGACGAGCTTGTCCTCCTCCTCCTCCGCGCTCATATAGTGACATCCCTCAGCGCTCAGGTCCACCTTGCCTCCCTTCACGTCGCGGTAAGGGGTTTCGATGAACCCGAGGTCATCGATGCGCGCATATACGCACAAGGATGAGATAAGACCGATGTTCGGTCCTTCCGGCGACTCGATAGGGCAAAGACGGCCGTAGTGAGTGTAGTGTACGTCTCTGACCTCGAATCCGGCCCTGTCACGGCTCAGACCTCCAGGTCCGAGGGCGGACAGACGTCTCTTGTGGGTGATTTCCGCAAGAGGGTTGGTCTGGTCCATGAACTGGGACAGCTGACTCGTGCCGAAGAACGAGTTGATCACGGACGAGAGTGTCTTGGCGTTTATCAGGTCAATCGGGTTGAACTGCTCGCTGTCGCGGACGTTCATCCTTTCCCTGATGGTGCGTGCCATACGGCTGAGACCCACGCTGAACTGGTTGGCAAGCTGCTCTCCCACAGTGCGGACGCGACGGTTGGAGAGGTGGTCGATGTCATCGACGGTAGCCTTGGAGTTGATCAGCTGGATGAGATACTTGATGATCTCTATGATGTCGGTGTTGGTGAGCACGCGGACGTTCGGGTCTATGGACAGGCCGAGCTTCTTGTTGAGACGGTAGCGGCCGACGCTGCCCAGGTCGTACCTCTTCTCGGAGAAGAAGAGCTTGTCGATAACGTCCCTTGCCGTGCTTTCATCAGGCGGTTCCGAGTTGCGGAGCTGTTTGTAGATGTAGTTGACGGCCTCTATCTCCGTGTTGGTAGGGTCTTTCTGGAGCGTGTTGAAGATGATGGCGTACTCATTGGAGTTGGCCTCGTCCTTCTGGAGAAGGATGCTCTTCTCGTCAGCCTGGAGAATGGCGTCGATGGTCTTGTCATCGAGTATTTCGCCTCTCTTGACGATAATCTCTATGCGCTCCACCGGAGTGACCTCTCCGGTATCTTCATCAATGAAGTCCTCGAACTTGGTCTTGAGCACGTTGTTGGCGAGCTTGCGACCCTTGTTGGCTTCGAGTTCGGCCTCGGAGACCTTGATTTCGTCTGCAAGGTCGAAGATGTCAATGATGTCTTTGTCTGAATTGAAGCCTATCGCTCTGAGCAGAGTCGTGACCGGAAGCTTCTTCTTGCGGTCGATATAGGCGTACATCACGTTGTTGATGTCAGTGGCGAACTCTATCCAGGAACCCTTGAACGGGATGATTCTGGCGGAATAGAGTTTAGTGCCGTTGGCGTGCATGCTCTGGTCGAAGAACACTCCCGGAGATCTGTGCAGCTGAGACACTATGATACGCTCGGATCCGTTGATGACGAAAGTTCCGGCCGGAGTCATGTACGGGATGTTCCCCAGGTACACGTCCTGAACTCTCGTGTCGAAGTCCTCGTGCTCCGAATCCGTGCAGGAAAGGCGAAGTTTTGCCTTCAGAGGGACGTTGTAGGTCAGGCCTCTGTCGAGACATTCCTCGATGGAATACTGTGGAGGATCGATGAAATAATCGATAAACTCCAGCTTGTAGCTGTTCCTCGTGTCCTCGATGGGGAATATCTCCTGAAATACCTGATACAGCCCTTCGTTCTTCCTGTTTTCCGGGGTGGTCTCAAGCTGGAAGAAGTCCTTGAACGACTTCAGCTGCACCTCCAGAAGGTCCGGGTACTCCAGAATTTTGGATGTGGCAAAGTTTATTCGCTTGTTGTTGGTCTGATTTGACATATTCTGCCTTGGAAATAGAGAAAAACTTAAATACGGAAAAAAGGTTTAGAGCCTATTATCCCCGGCTCTAAACCTGTTTGTCCCCTAAAGCAGGGAAAGGTGAAATTACTTAATCTCAACCTCTGCTCCGGCCTCCTCAAGAGCTGCCTTGAGTGCTTCGGCCTCTGCCTTGGAAATTTTCTCTTTAACCGTTGCAGGAGCGCCATCAACCATGTCTTTGGCTTCCTTCAGACCGAGACCGAGCTCGCTCTTGACAACTTTGATTACGTTGAGTTTCGCCTGACCGGCTGACTTGAGGATAACGTCGAACTCAGTCTGCTCCGCCTCGGCGGCTGCACCGTTGCCTCCGTCAGCTGCAACGACTACCGCAGCGGCTGCAGGCTCGATACCATAC
>CAVGYS010000011.1:5772-15981 GCA_963633505.1 Oscillibacter sp. MSJ-31 | reverse complement strand
TCCGACAGCCACCTTTCGGAGCTCGAGAGCGACAGGCTCGCGCTCGCGCGCAAACTTGACGAGGTCAGCGTCTGGGGGGACTATGACCGGGAGAGGCTCTCCGAGTTCGGAGCGAAGTTCTACCGTGTCCCCAAGAAGCAGTTCGACCCGGAATGGGAGCAGAAGTACGCCATCCAGACGGTGGCGGAGAAAAACGGCAGCGTCTGGTTCGTCACGGTGGGAGACAACGGAGGGTTCCCGTTCAAGGAGCTTCCCGCTCCGGAGAAGACCGAGGCGGAGATACGCTACGATCTCGAACGTCTCGACGCCAAGATAGCGAACTACCGCTCGGAACTTGAGAAACGCAAGGCGGAAATCCCTTCGCTCGAAGAGAAGGTCCATAAACTCTATGCTGACTTGAGCCTCTATCTTGCGGGGATTGCCGGCAAGAGCGCCGCGGAGGACAGCCTGGTGGTGTTCGAAGGCTTCGCCCCGGTCGAGAACGACGCCAAACTGAAGGCGGCCTTCGACCAGATGGACATCTACTGGGAGGCCGAACCGGCCGCAGCCGCCGACAATCCGCCTATCAAGCTCAAGAACAACTGGTTCGTGCGTCAGTTCGAGCCGCTTACGGAAATGTATGGAATGCCTGTCTATGACGAATTCGATCCGACGGTGTTCCTCAGCATATTCTTCCTACTCTTCTTCTCCATGTGTATGGGGGACATAGGCTACGGCCTGCTGCTGATACTCATAGGCTTCGCCCTCAAGGGCAAGGACGGTGGACTCGGCAGGATGTGGAGCCTGATTGTCACGCTCGGCGTCGGCACGGTGGGTGTCGGCTTCGTGATGGGCGGACTTTTCGGAGTCAGCCTGCCTGACCAGAGCTGGGTGCCGCAATGGATGAAGAAATGTATGATCACCGGCGACATCCAGTTCGGCGGCAACGCCTACTCCAAGCAGATGGCTCTGTCTCTAGTGATTGGAGTCGTACACATCTGTCTTGCCATGATGACCAAGGCCGTCTGGGCCGTCAGACGCGCGGGCTTCAAGAACAGCCTCAGCACGCTCGGATGGACTCTTCTGGTGGTCGGCGGAGTGATCGGAATCACTTTCGGAGCCGCCGGCATCCTCCCGGAGACGGCGATGAAGTTCGCCCTGATCGGCATAGCCGCAGTTTCGGCCCTGGGAATATTCATCTTCAACAGTTGGGGAAGAAATCCTCTGCTCAACATAGGCAGCGGCCTGTGGGACACCTACAGCATGGCTTCCGGCCTGATGAGCGACGTGCTCAGCTACGTGCGTCTCTACGCCCTCGGACTCTCCGGAGGCATGCTTGCGCAGACTTTCAACCTGCTTGCCGGGATGGTCAAGGGTTCGGATCCTACGTGGCAGTGGGTTCCGTTCATACTCATACTCCTGCTGGGCCACACCCTGAACCTTGCGATGAGCTGCCTCGGAGCATTTGTGCATCCGCTGCGACTCAACTTCGTGGAATTCTTCAAGAATTCCGGCTATGAAGGGATGGGAACAGCCTACAATCCAATCAGAAAGTAAATAAAACAAATTAAAACACAAACAATTATGCTTAACACAATTCTTGGTTACGTCGGTCTCGGACTTATGTTCTGTCTGGCCTGTATCGGATCCGCCTACGGCACGACCATTGCCGGCAACGCCGCTGAAGGAGCGTTGAAGAAAATGCCGGAGAAGTCATCCGCCTACATGATTCTCTCCGCCATCCCTGCCACCCAGGGTCTCTACGGCTTCCTCGCCTTCGTGCTCTGGCTCGGCAAGGACTTCGCCGGCAACGGACTGCTCTACTTCAGCGTCGGCATCAGCGTCGGTGTCGTATGTCTGGTCTCCGGCATCCGTCAGGGACAGGTTTGCGCCAACGGCATCGTGGGAATCAGCCAAGGACACAACGTGATGACCCAGACGATGATTTACGCCGCTCTTCCTGAGTTCTACGCCATCCTCGCCCTCATCGCATCCATCCTCATCGGATAAGTCGAGGCGCTGCGTAAAACAGAAAAAGCTCCGGTTTGCAGAAGACTGTAAGCCGGAGTTTTTGTAAAGGAAAGCCCTCAGGCGATTTTCAAGACGGCGGCGTCAAATGGGCCGACTTCGGCGAGCCCAAACGACGTGCAACCGCATACTGAGGCGAGTTCAGGCGGAATCACCAGCCGCAGTCCCCTCAGCGGAACGTCGGAGAAGTTGCAGAACACAATCCACGCCTCGTCCCCATCATAGCGCAGGAAGGCGAAGTGCCTGTCGGGGTCGAAACCCGGGGAGGCATAGTTGCAATAGCACAGATCCCAGTTCTTGCCGCGGCGGAAGACCGGGAGCGCGGCATAGCCGAGCATCTGACGATACTTCGCAAGCACGGCGGACTCCTTTTCGGACAATTCCCCGTTCGAGTGCACGGCATCATAAAGATGCCCAATGGCTACTGGGCTCGTGATGTCGAAGATGGAAGTTCTTCCGTTGTCGCTCTCCGCGGCATCCTCCCCCACTTCCTGCCCGAAATACAGCATAAAGGATGCGTCATTGAAAAGCAGCGACACCGCGAGCGCGGCATAAGAGCGGGCGGGCTTCCCCAGGAAGAAAGGGGACGCAAGCCTCTGTTCATCGTGATTCTCAAGAAAATTCAGCATTCTGCCCTGAAGCTCCCCAAGGGACTGCCAGTTCCAGGTGATGGAGCGGGCGCTCTGCCTGCCAGCGCATATCTCCCTCAGCCTGTCATACAGCCCGGACTTGTCGTAAAGCAGGTCAAATCCGACTTCCTCTATGTACTTCCTGTAATTCTGCCGTCCGTACACCTCGGCGACGAAAAGAGTCTGCGGGTAGTCCCGCCTGATGGCGGAAATAAGCTCGCCCAGAGCGTCCGGCGGCACAAGTTCCACCATGTCGCAGCGGAATCCGTCAACGCCCAGCCTTATCCAGAAGCGCAGGATGTCCAACATCTCCGAGCGTGTCGCAGGGGAAGACCAGTCATTCTTCAGAGTGTCCGTCCAGTCGGCGTCACAATAATCATAGTGCACTATCGGCCCCTTATAATCCTTGGCCACGTGGTTGGGCACGTAGTCTATCAGCAGCTTCAGCCCTGCGGAGTGGACCCTCCCCACAAGGGCGGCGAACTCCTCCATCCTGCGTTCCGGACAGTCGGCCAGATACGGGTTCACATCCTTCCAGTCGCTGACGGAATAGGGGCAGCCGGGATTTCCCTTGACGAAAGGCTTGCCACAGGCATGCCTTGGAATGCCTGTGAGCCAGAGATAATCTGCGCCGAGAGATTTGACATATTGAAGCGAAGCCTCATCCCAGGAGGAGAAGCCGCATTTGCCCCACAAACGGGCAAGAGCTTGATAAATAATAGTTTTCATTCGTACTAGAAAGGATACCCGACGCCGAAATGAACGGCGAAACCGTCACTGCGCAGCCACTTTGAAGGCCCGAGCCAGCGGCTTCCCGCATCCCGGGAAGGATCGTGCAGCTTGAAACCCATATCCACGCGCAGCAGTATAAAGTCCATATTGACCCTCAGTCCGAGCCCCCAGTCGGCGGCGAGGCTCTCCGGACGCAGCTCCTTGATGTCCTCGTGCTGCCAGACGTTCCCCGCCTCGGCGAAGAGAGCCCCCTCAAGTTTCCAGAGCATCTTGAAACGGTACTCCATATCGGCCTCCAGCTTGATGTCACCCGTCTGGTTCGGGATTATGAAAAAGGAGTCCGTCTCGCTGAAGCCCGGCCCGAGCGTCCTCACCTGCCACCCGCGCATGCTGCTCGCACCGCCGCAATAAAACTGCTTCTCGAAAGGAAGCGCCACGGAGTTTCCGTAAGCGCGCCCGATGCCGGCGTCGAAGCGGAAGGCGAGAGCCTGGCTGTCATTGTCTCCGAAGCGGAAAGTCCTGCCCAGGGAGAGGGCCAGCTTGACGTACTGGTTGTACGGAAGTCCGAACAGGGTGTACTGGTCCAGCGAATTGACGCTCATCCGGCTGCAGAAAAGGTGGAGAAGATTGCCGGCGACATCGGTCGATACCCGGACATAGTGATACGGCGTCTTCGGCACGATGTCGGAATTGGTGGTGTAGTAGAAAGTTCCCCCGACTCCCGCGTCGATCTGATCTTCGAACGAATCCCAGAGATAAGGGTTGCCCTTGAGGGTCGAGAGGAAATCCTCCCCTATGTCGTAGAGTTTCACGAGATTCAGCTGGAGGGGATAGAACTGGTAGAATATCCTCTCCCCGAGCTGGCCGCTGTACCCGTATGAGATGACGGCGATGCTGCGGCGGTACTCCGGCCGGTTCTGGTAGTTGAAACTGGACTTGATTTCGGTGCGCGGGATATTGTCCCGTCCCGCTATCCACCGGCTGCTGTAACCCACCGCCTTTGGGAAACTGATCGATGCGGACACGCCATATTCGGCCGAACGGACGTCTGTCCCCGGCTTGAACTGCCAGTTCCCCGTGAATCCGAGGTTCAGCAGTTCCCCTCCCCGGAAGAGGTTCTTGTGAAAAAAGGTCAACTGCGGCGACGCCCCGAGCAAGCCGGACGAGTTGGAGGAAGCCTCGAGGTTGAGCTTGAATCCGAACACGTCGGAACCGCTCAGCCGGATGTCGCAATCCACGACGGCGCTGTCGGAGGGGGTCATCTCGATGTTGACGCTGTTGAACACGTTGAGCCCCGAGAAACGGTAGTATGTGGAATTCACCAACTTCTCGCTATAAAGCTCCCCGGGGGTGATGTTGTTGAAACTCTCCAGCACGTTGCGGCGGAAACGTATCGCGGCGGGATAGTGGATCTTCACGTCCCCTATCCTGTACCTTTGTGGGGAGGATAGGTCAGAGGGCGTTTCGTTGCGCGTGTAAGCCTTTATCCTATAATACAATATCGTCTTGTCACCCAGGGTGTCCGCCTCGAAGAAGTAGTGGTTCTTGTTGAAATTGTAGTAGCCGAGATTCCTGAAATACCTGGCCCCTCTCTCCGTCTCGGCCTCCAGCGCCTTCTCTGAGAGCGGGGTTCCGATACGGATGCCGAGAGCCGAGCTGTCGCGACGAAAATCCTTTTCGAAATCGCCTGAGGGCACCTCGAAGACAAGACTGTCTATCCGATGCCGCCTTCCCGGCTCCACAAGATACCTAACGTCCGCCCTTCCGCCCTTGAATTCGACCCCAGGGGTGACCTTGGCGTCGTAATAGCCAAGATAAGTGAGCCGCGAGCGCATCGCCTCCGCCGAAGAGATCATCTGCGCCGGGTCAAAAACCACAGGCGCGGTACCTATCTTCCTCCAGAGTGGATTGAGACCGGAACTGCTGCCGTCGGACCAGTTGTAAACGGCGATAAGCGGATTCCATCCCAGAAGCGAAGGATTCGGCTGCTGACGCACGTACGATGAGATTTCCGAGACTCTCGGCCCGTCGTCCCCGATGACGCTCACCTTGCTGGACGACAGGAGATAAGACCCCTCCGGCAGATGAACCGACGCGCCGCAGGATGAGAGCAGCAGCGAGAGTGAGAGCAGCGGCAGGAACGGAGACTTTCTCATAGCGTCCTTCTTCTGAATTCCGAAAGCGTGACTGCCGTAGCCACCGCCACGTTGAGAGACTCGGCGCCGCTCTGTCCGAAGGACGGGATGAGCAGCCGCCCCGTAAGGCAGGAACGGACCCCGGGGCTGATGCCGACGGACTCGTTGCCCATCACCACAAGCCCGCAGGGGCTTATGTTCTCCTTGTATATGTCCTCTCCGTCCAGCACCGTTCCGTAAACTTCCATTCCCTTCTCGCGGAAGCGGGCGCAGACCCCCGTCAACTCCGACGGGACGACTTTCACCCGGAACAGCGAACCCATCGAGGCCTGCACGACCTTGGGATTGTACTGGTCCACGCAATCTTCGGAGACGAACAGGGTCTTTACGCCGAACCAGTCCGCGATGCGGATGATGGTTCCGAGATTCCCCGGGTCCCGCACGGAGTCAAGCGCGAGATAAAGCTCATTCTGAAGGATTTCCGTCGGCCCGTCGGGAGATGGCATTTTCAACACGGCAAGCACCGGAGACGGAGAAGAAAGCTGACTGATGCGGGACATGGCGGCATCGCCTATGTCTTCCGTCCTCCAGACGGAGACAGGCTCAAAACCGGAGGCGAGAGCTTCCCTTACCATCTTCTCCCCCTCCACCACAAACTCACCGCTCTCATCGCGGAACTTCTTTTCGCGAAGAGAGCGGACATGCTTTATCTCTGCGTTGGTGATCATCTATTCGACGAATCTGATTTTGCTCAGGTCCCTCGGCTTGGCGTCAGGGGTCTCGTCGGGATAGCCCACACCTATCATATATAGGAGGGAATAGCCCTCGCTGAAGCCCATCTTTTCGAGAAACGCCTTGCCGGCCTCGTTGTTTTTTAGGAAATTCACAGGTCCCCCGAGGCAGACGGTGCCGAGTCCGAGGGACTGCGCGGCGAGGATCATGTTCTCTCCCATAAGCCCCGCATTGACTCCGTCATCCCCCGTCGGGACGGCTATGCAGATCACCGCCGGAGCGTTGCGGAACATGTTCTTGAATCCCGGGTCGCGCTCGGCAATCTGCGGATTGGCCTTCTTGTACTCTTCGGAGATGGCGGCGATGCTCGCGGCATTGTCCACGATACGCACTTCCCATCTTTGGGCGTTCATCCCGTTGGGGGCGTTGACTCCGCACTCGGCAATGAGCTGCAATTTCTCCCTTTCTACCGGGGTATCCTTGTACTTCCTGATGGAACGACGGCTCATAATAGCCTCTATCACAGGATTTTGTCCATCACTCTGCTTGGGAGCCTCACCGTTCTGCCCGCAGGAGGTGAAGCAAAGGGCGGCAAAGGCCGCCGCCGCGATTGAAAGATACTTTTTCATAACCTTGCTAAGTTAGCAAGAATTTTTTTATCTTTGCCCCGAAAATTTGAGTTTGATATGAACATCGGATCAATAGGAGTTCTCACGTCCGGGGGTGACGCGCCCGGAATGAACGCCTGCGTCAGAGCGGTCACCAGGGCCGCGATCTTCGAGGGCTGGAAGGTCTATGGCATCTACCGTGGATACGAAGGCTTGATCATGGGCAATATCAAAGAACTCTCCACCGAGAGCGTGAGCAACACGATACAGCGCGGCGGAACGATTCTCAAAACCGCTCGCAGCAACGAGTTCCGCACTCCGGAGGGAAGGAAGAAGGCCCACGAGAACGTCGAGAAGTTCGGGATTGACGCTCTTGTCATCATCGGAGGCAACGGTTCACTCGCGGGGGCGCAGATTTTCGCCAGCGAGTACGACATCCCCGTCATAGGCCTGCCGGGCACGATCGACAACGACCTCTACGGCACGGATTCGACGATAGGCTACGACACCGCCCTCAACACCATCATGGAATGCGTGGACAAGATTCGTGACACTGCGACGAGCCACGACCGCATCTTCTTCGTCGAAGTGATGGGACGCGACGCCGGATTCCTCACACAGAACAGCGCCATCGCTTCCGGAGCGGAGGCCGCGATCATCCCGGAGGACAACACGGACATAGATCAGCTCGCCACCTTCATCGGGCGGGGCATCCGCAAGAGCAAGAACAGCAGCATCGTCCTCGTCTCCGAGAAGGACGGCGGCGCGATGCACTACGCCGAGCGTGTCCGCAAGGAGTATCCGGAATACGACGTGAGGGTGTCCATCCTCGGTCACCTGCAGCGCGGCGGCACTCCTACCGCCTACGACAGGATTCTCGCGAGCCGCCTCGGAGTAGCTTCCATTGAGGCTCTCAAGGAAGGGCA
Source organism: Oscillibacter sp. MSJ-31 (assembly GCA_963633505.1). Lineage (GTDB taxonomy): Bacteria > Bacteroidota > Bacteroidia > Bacteroidales > UBA932 > Cryptobacteroides. The sequence goes on along the minus strand of CAVGYS010000011.1, from coordinate 8,212 downwards.
GAGGAACGTGATGGTGGGGATAAAGAACGACCAGATCGTGTACGTCCCTATTTCCAGGGCCATCAAGATGGACAAGCCGATTGACCGGGAGCTCATCAACGTGTTGAGCATTCTGTCAATATAGAAGCATACGCGGCCCTGCAAGGGGCCGTCTTTTCGGGACTTGCTCCCGAAAAGTTCGGGGTATTAGCTCAGTTGGTAGAGCGTCAGGTTCGCAATCTGAAGGTCAGGGGTTCGACCCCCCTATGCTCCACGGAAGAAGCCGGCCAAAAGGTCGGCTTCTTCTCGCCTTACACCTTCTCGCGTGAATTCAAGCGCAAGTTCGGCTTCCCTCCGAGCAAGGCTCAGGGGAAATGAAAATTAATAAGTACATTTGTAGCTCGTCAGAGCAAATGACTATGGAGACTGCTCATATCACCCCGCTGGACGGAGAACGACCTTCCCGGTATGCCGAGAGGGTCGGCAATGGGTATGCTGGCACCTCCGTCCAGAAGGACAAGAAAAACAAGGGACAGTTTTTCACGCCGCTGGTCATTTCGGAATTCATGGGCGGATTGGCAACACCGTCAGAGAAAAAAGAAATATCCATCCTTGATCCCGGCTGCGGCCTTGCCATTCTTTCCTGTGCATTGATTGAACATCTCGTTGAGGTGGGGACTCCGGAGCATATCACTCTGATGCTTTACGAGACAGACAAAAAAGTCGTCCCGCTAACTGAGGATCTACTCTCATATCTTCAAGCCTGGTGCAAGGGAAGGAAAGTGAAGCTTGATTACCAGCTGAACGAGTCAGACTTCGTCCTGGAGAAATGTGAATGCCTTGACGGAGCCGACACCATTTTTGGCGACATGTCCGGCTCGGAGAGATTTGACTATATCATTTCCAATCCTCCGTATTTCAAGCTTGCCAAGGACGATCTTCACACGCGCTCCTGTGCCAGTATCGTAGATGGACAGACCAATATCTACGCCCTGTTTATGGCAATATGCGCGAAATTGCTCGCGGAAAATGGCCAGATGATATTCATCACGCCGAGAAGTTTTGCCTCCGGAAGGTATTTCCAATTATTCCGGAATTTTCTCTTCCGTCACGTCAGTATTGAACTTATCCACCTGTTTAACACTCGCAAGGATACGTTCGCCAAGGATGAAGTGCTACAGGAACTGGTCATCATACGGATGATTCCAGCCGGGAATGGTGGACATATTACCGTTTCCTACAGCCAAGGTATCTCAGACTTGGGCCACCCTTACCAAAAGGAGTATGCCGCATCAGAGATTGTGGATTTGAGCAGCGAGGACAAGGTTGTTTTTCTGCCTGTCGATGGACGTGACGAGGCGATATTGAGTCTATTTCGTTCATGGGACGGAAATATGGAGAAGTATGGCATTAAGATATCGACCGGACCGGTGGTCGCTTTCCGGGCGTATGATTTCATCGTGAATGAGCCGGAGGAAGACACCGTCCCGCTTTATTGGCTCCACAATGTTGTGAAGATGCTCTGCGACCATCCGGTGCAGAAGAAAGACAAAGGGCAGTACATCAAGGTGGCTTCAGAGACCCGAGCGGCTCTGCTTCCCAACAAAAATTATGTGTTGCTGAGGCGTTTCAGTTCCAAAGATGACAACAGCCGCCTGGTTGCAGCGCCATACTTTGGCAATATGGCTCAGCATGAGCTTGTTGGAATTGAAAACAAATTGAACTACATTTACAGACCGAAAGGACACCTCCACAGAGATGAAGTAATGGGAATCACGGCCCTGTTGGACAGTGAGATCTTTGATACCTGGTTCAGAACTTTCAATGGGAACATCAACGTAAGCGCCACGGAGCTGAGGATGATGCCACTTCCCCCTATTGGCACCATACGGGAGATAGGACAGAAGATTATTCTGAAGAACAATTACTCCATTGACTTCATCAATGAACTGATCCGAGGTTACTTTAAGATTCAGTAGAAATGAGCAAAATTACAGAGGCACAAGAGATTTTGAAAGCATTGGGACTTCCTGCTGCTCAGCAGAATGAAATGTCTGCACTGACGTTGCTGGCGCTTTGCAGCATCAAGGATGACACTCCTTGGGCAAAGGCGACGCGGACCAGCCAGCGCATCACAAAAGAGATAATGGCTTTCGTGAACGAGAATTACAAGGCGACTGCTCCCTATGCTCCCAATACTCGTGAGACTTTCCGTCGCCATGTGCTGCATCAATTCGTGCAAGCCACTGTCGCCAATTATAATCCAGACGACCCGACTCTGCCTGTCAATAGCCCCAAGGCACATTATGCCATCACGCCTGAAGCATTGACTGTCGTACAGGGCTACGGCAAAAGAGGGTGGAAAAAGAAGGTCGAAAAGTTCGTGCAGCAGACCACAATTTTACGTGGAAAGTATGCAGCAGAACGTGACCTGCACCGCATTCCACTAATTATCGAGGGA
>CAVGYS010000011.1:1384-5592 GCA_963633505.1 Oscillibacter sp. MSJ-31 | reverse complement strand
AGCGTGTTGTGGAGTTGGAAGAATTCACTAAGGATTGCCCTTACGGAATCGTATATGTGACCGCCTTCCCGAATGCGAAAGAATTCAAGAAACATGTGGATGATATTGCCTGGGAGACTGAAGTATGGCTTTCCGACACACCGGACCATATGATTCACTTCAACGGAGATCGGTTTATCGGACCACGAAAGTAAATTCTTCCAATCGACAGTTAAAAAAAGGCGGTGTAGGCCTCCCTTTACGACAATCAAGAGAATATGGCAGCAAAGACAGGAAAGATACTCGTCGTGGACGACAATGCGGGCATAAGGAGCGCCTTGAAGATTCTGCTCCCGATGCATTTTGCAGAAGTGGAGGCGATAGCCTCGCCATCGACAATAGTGGCGACACTGGAGCGCTTCCGTCCGGACGTGGTCCTCCTGGACATGAACTTCCATGCGGAGATAAACACGGGGAACGAAGGGCTTTACTGGACACGGCAGCTCAAACAGATGGCCCCGGACACGGAAGTGGTGCTCTTCACGGCATACGCCGACATCCAGCTCGCAGTGGAGGGGATGAAATGCGGGGCGTTCGACTTCATCGTGAAACCCTGGGAGAACGACAAGCTGCTCTCCGTGCTGTCGGCGGCGAGGGACAAGGCGAGAAAAGCCAGGTCGGGGGCCGGCACGGAGGGAGAATCCGGGACGGAAACGTACTGGGGTGAATCCAAGCCGATGCAGGACATCCGGAAGATGGTGCAGAAAATCGCGCCCACAGACGCTACGGTGCTGATTACGGGCGAGAACGGCACCGGCAAGGACGTGCTGGCAAGGGAAATTCACGCGAGGAGTCTTCGAGCCGCCTCTCCGATGGTGGCGGTGGATGCCGGAGCCATCCCGGAGACCCTTTTCGAGAGCGAACTCTTCGGCCACGTCAAGGGGGCGTTCACCGACGCGCACGCCGACCATACCGGCAAGTTCGAGCAGGCCGACGGCGGGACGCTCTTCCTCGACGAGATAGGCAACATCCCCCTGCACCTGCAAGCCAAGCTGCTGCGCGCCATCCAGAACCGGAGCATCATCCCGGTGGGTGGCACTACACCCAAGCCGGTGAACATCAGACTCCTGTGCGCCACAAACATGGACCTGGAGGCCCTGGTGCGGGAAGGAAGATTCCGGGAAGACCTCTACTACCGGATCAACACGGTCCACATCGAACTGCCACCATTGAGAGAACGCCGGGAGGATATAGTTCCGCTGGCGGAGAGATTCATCCGCAAATACTCGGAAAAGTACCACAGAGCCATTGAAGGGCTGGACGAATCGGGCAGGAGAGCCCTGCTCGGGCAGCGTTTCAGCGGGAACGTCCGCGAGCTGCAGAACTGCATCGAGAAAGCGGTGATCCTCTCGGACGGCCTGATGCTTTCCGCTTCCGACCTACAGTTCGAGCAGCCTAAAGCGGCTGGAGGGCACCTGCCTTTCCGCACCGCCGGCGATGCAGACGAGGAGAAGATGACACGGGAGGCGATGGAAAAGTGCAACGGCAACATCACGCAGGCGGCGAGGATGCTCGGGGTGAGCCGCCCGACGCTCTACGCCAAACTCAAAAAATACGGCTTATGATGCCGTCATGGGCCATCATACTGCTCTCCATCGCGGGGGTGGCGCTCGTCTGGGTACTGGCCTCGCTCCACACCCGGCACAGGGACATCGGGAAGGTGGCCTACATGATGGATGCCCTGGAGGACGGGGAGCTGAACTTCCGCTTCCGAGACACGAACCGTTTCAACCGCACCCTCAACCGTATCCGCACCATCTTCGAGCGGCAGCGGCAGGCGCACGAGCAGGATTCGTGGACAAAGCTCATCCGCGTGTTCACGCACGAAATCATGAACACCGTATCACCGATAGCCTCGCTCTCTGACGCCCTTGCAGGGGCCATGAAAGAAGACGGATACAGCGAAGAGAACATCAAGGCCGGACTGGAGACGATTTCGGATTCATCCAAGAACCTCATCAAGTTCGTGCAGACCTACCGCCAGCTGAGCGGGGTCGCCCGACCTGTCCGCAAAGCCGTCATAGTCAAGGACCTGGTCGAGAACGTCATCTCCCTCGACAAAGAATACCTCGCCTCCTGCGGGGCGGCGTGCCGCTTCCTGCCGGAAGAAGACGACCTGATGATCTTTGCCGACGAGGGGCAGATCAGCCAGATTCTCATCAACCTGCTCAAAAACGCGCTCCAGGCCGGGGCGAAGGACATCTCAATCTCATCCTCAACGGGCCCGGACGACGAGGTGATCCTGCGCGTAGCCAATGACGGAGCGCCGATTCCGCCGGAGAGCCAGGAGCAGATTTTCATCCCTTTCTACACCACGAAGGCGGAAGGCTCCGGCATCGGCTTGAGCATCTCCCGCCAGATAATGCGGCAGCACAACGGCAGCATCGACCTCGTGCACAGCGACCTAAGCCGTACGGTGTTCGAGCTGAAGTTCAGGTAGTCAGATATCCGGTCCGGCAGATTTTCTCCGCGAGTTCAGAAGCTGTTTTGAAATGGTTCCCGAATTTTAGAAGCTGTTTTGAAAAATTGCAAAGTCTGACTAAATTCGCGGGATGAAACTTTCGAGCGGACAGATTCGGGCACTCGTCTCAGCGGCGTTCTACATGCTGCTTCTCGTTTGCTACGCCGTACGTCCGCCGGAAGCGGCAGGGATTGCTACGGCGGTCATCCTGCCGGCCGCGCTCCAGGCCATCATTTCCATAAAGCCAAGACAGCGGAACAGCCTCTCCTTCGCGCTGACGCTCATCCCCTCCGCGGTGATGGCCACGAGCATCGCCACATGCTCCGCACTTCTGCAACTCAGGACATTGCTTCCGGGCTTCGTCTCCGCCGCAGTCGTCAGACTCGTCAACGACCTCCGCAGATGGCCCGACTCAAGGCCCGCCACCCTGCGCTGGGTCGGTGCGGCAATCGGCATGATGACCTTCGCCGCCACCGCCGCCATCCTGCTCCAAGCATAGCCCACTCTCCTGCCCGGAGCACCTCGTAAAACCCATTTTTCGGGCTTTTCTAGACAAAATCAGCCCTCCGCCGAGGAAAATCCAAAACTGTTTCTTATATTGTAGTCTGTTTCGGCCGCACGGGAGGAGAACGGGCCTTTCCGGCGTTTCCGGAACGAAGTGCAACAGGGAAACAACAATAAAAGATATCAGCAATGTTCAAAGGACACCCTAAAGGACTTATAGCGGCCGCTCTCAGCAACATGGGAGAAAGATTCGGCTACTATATCATGAATGCCGTGCTGCTTCTCTTCCTCTGCTCCAAATTCGGGCTGAGCGACGGAGCCGCCGGCGGAATCTACTCGGTATTCTACTGTGGCATCTACGTGCTCTCGCTCGTGGGAGGCATCATCGCCGACAGGACGCAGAACTACAAGCGCACCATCATGTGCGGCCTCATCGTGATGGCCCTCGGCTACGTCGCGCTTTCCTTCCCTATCCTGGCGACCAAGGAGAACCACCTCGGACTCCTCATCTTCACCTGCTTCGCCCTCCTGATGATCGCTTTCGGCAATGGCCTCTTCAAGGGCAACCTCCAGGCCATAGTCGGACAGATGTATGACAACCTGGAAAAAGAAGCCGAGAAAGAAGGCCCGGAAGCCCTCGCAGTCGCCAAGAGCAAGCGCGACTCCGGATTCCAGATCTTCTACGTGTTCATCAACATCGGCGGACTCCTCGCCCCGTTCGTGGCTCCGCTCCTGAGAAGCTGGTGGCTCAAGGTTCACGACATGCTCTACAACGCACAGCTTCCGGCCCTCTGCCACAAGTACCTCAATGACGGCACCATAGACCCCAACCTCCCGAGCCTCATAGCCAAGGCCAACACCGGCGCTCCGGTGGACATGGCCGACCCGGCGGCGGTCTCAAGCTTCTGCACGAGCTACCTTGACGTATTCAACACCGGCATCCACTACTCCTTCATCGCTTCAGTGGCCGCGATGCTGATATCCCTCGTCATTTTCTCTCTCTGCCGCAAGAAGTTCCCTAACCCTGCCAAGAAAGAGGCTGCCTCCGCACAGACATATACGGCGGAAGAGAAGGCCTCGATGGCGAAGGAGATCAAGCAGCGCATGGCCGCGCTCTTCGCGGTGCTCGGCATCGCCGTGTTCTTCTGGCTCTCGTTCCACCAAAACGGCCAGTCCCTGTCGGTGTTCGCACGCGACTTCATCC
>CAVGYS010000011.1:0-1374 GCA_963633505.1 Oscillibacter sp. MSJ-31 | reverse complement strand
TCTGACCCCTATCATCATGGCCATCTTCGGCGCCATGGCAAACAAGGGCAAGGTCATATCCACCCCGCGCAAGATTGCAATAGGCATGGGCATCGCGGGCTGCGCCTACCTCTTCCTGACCATCTTCTCCGCCGCCATGGGATATCCTTCAGGCACTGAATTCAGAGAGATGGACGATGCGGCCAGATCATCGATGCTCGCTGGACCATGGGTGCTCATCGTCACGTATTTCTTCCTTACCGTGGCGGAGCTCTTCATCTCCCCTCTCGGACTTTCGTTCGTCTCCAAGGTGGCCCCGAAGAATCTCCAGGGACTCTGCCAGGGACTTTGGCTCGGAGCCACGGCTCTCGGCAACCTGATGATATGGATAGGCCCTGTGATGTACAACGCCTGGCCGATCCAGTACTGCTGGCTCGTGTTCCTCGTCATCTGCCTCATCTCCATGGGCGTGATGCTCGGGATGGTGAAGTGGCTCGAAAAAGTGACGAACTGACATGGCAGGTTCCGGCAAAGCAGGTTGCTTCATTCTCCGCTGCCTGACAAGGCCGCTTGCAATCCTCCCGCTCGGCTTCCACAGAAGATGCGGCAAGCTAATCGGGAAGATTGCCTGCAACGTGCTGCATTATCGCAGGGACGTGGTGATGATCAACCTCTCCAGAAGTTTCCCGGACAAGAAATACGATGAGCTGCGGGACATCCGCAGGCGCACCTACGCACATTTCGGCAAACTTGTGGGAGAAGCCCTCTGGTTCGGAGGCTCCACCCCTGAGAGGCTCAGAAAATCGGGTGTGGCCCGCATCACCAACGCTCAGATGGTCAACGCCCTCTACGATGAGGGGCGGAGCGTATTCGTGATGGGATCGCACGCAGGCAACTGGGAGCTCTTCGGAGGATACAGATTCTACACCGCCGAGCCGTTCAAGTATCCGGAAAGGAACATGTGCGTCGTCTATAAGAAGCTGTCCAGTCCCGCCTGGGAGATTTTCATGAAGAAGAACCGGCTGTCCTCCGTGGTGGACAAGAAGAACTACGACGGGATGATCGAGTCCTACAGCCTGATGCGCTACGTCATAAGGCACAGGCAGGAGAAGATGTTCTACAACGTCGTGACAGACCAGTATCCGTATTCCGATTCCTCCAAAGTCGACGTGGGCGAGTTCATGCACCAGCCCACGTGGTCGATGGACGGGGCTCCGGCACTCGCGCACAAGCTCGGGATGGCGGTTCTCTATCTGAGGATGCGGGAGATGGAGGACGGAAACTACGAAATGACTTTCGTTCCCATCTGCAAGGACGCGTCGCAGATGGAGGAGAAAGAAATCTTGAGCAAGTACTACGCCCTGCTCCAGGAAGACCTCCAGGAGCAGCCGTGGA
>CAVGYS010000010.1:6207-16038 GCA_963633505.1 Oscillibacter sp. MSJ-31 | reverse complement strand
AATTATCGCAAAGTTTTTCGAGAATCGCAAGATGATTGTTCACTTTTTCGGTACTGCCGGCGGCTTCCTCCAGGTTCTCCTAAACCTTTCCGACATCACTTCCATTCAGCCTTGACCGAGTGGATGAGAATGCGGCTCTCGGAGCCGACGGTGCTGGTGTGCTGAAGGCCGAAGCCGCCGAAATCATTCGGCTCGACCTTGGCAGAGAGCTCCGCAGAGTGATGGACAAGAGGATCTGAAGCGAGTTCGGCGACACGGCCGGGGCCGCTCACGAAAGCCCGGAGCTCATCCCCCGCCATAGAGACGCCAAGAGTACAGCCCGTAAGGAAACAGTCCACCGTGACAGCCTCGCAGAGAGGCTCCACGATGCCGCCAGAGTATCTTACGAGAAGCACGTCCACGGCATTGGCATACTTGGTGGTACGGATGACTCGCAGGGCATAACCGCTCAGACTACGCGTATCGAACTTTACGAAAAGGTCGAGATACTGCTGCCTCGCGCTGGCGAATCCCTGCCCGCCATCCTTGGCCGGATCAACCTGCCAAGTCACCGACATGTCGCCATACTTGCCGCGAAGCGGAGTATAACGCAGGCGCGCCCCCTGCTGAAGCTGCTGTATGCCATAGCCCTTGGCCCCGTTGATACCGGTGCCGTAGGTCCAGCACGGCTGGCCAAGGTCAGGCTGGGTGGAGTAGTACATCCTCGTATCCTCCGGCATGAAGCCGTCCACGGTCCAATAACCCGGCTTCACTTCGAGCTGATTGTCGCAAGGGAAATCGCTGAAGTCGGTCTCATACAGCTTCGTCACGGGAAGCCCCGAAGCCTTGACTGGACGCTTGCTGACGATGCGCACTTCCTCCCCCGCCTCACAGCGCAGATGCTTCGGCGCGACGCCTACCATAAGATAGTGCCCGGCATCCTCGCGGCTGAGAGCGTAGCTCAGCTTCGGATTGCCGAAGCGGGACACGCTGATGGGCACCGCCCCGCGGCCGCTGCGGTCATCGCAGCGATACCACGTCACGAGCGACTCATCCGCACGTCCCTGAAGGTCAAGCTCATACTCGACTCTCGCCTCGCCTCCGGAAATATGCAACTCAGGCTCCCGCACGAACGACGGAGCCGGAACGAAATCCGGAGCCACGGTAAGCTCCACCGCCACCTCAAGCCCTTCGAGAGTATATGCGATCACGTCGAACACCTGAGTCCTGTCCTCGCGGTTGACCGCGGTCACGCTGCACCGCTCCCCTTCGGAGACAGAAAGAGAAACAAAGCGCTCGTAGCCCGGCTGAACCTTCCAATACACTTTCTGATTGTGCAGAGGATAGCCAAGATGCCGCATCGGGACGGCGGACAGAGAAAGCGGCTCCCCTCCCGTCTGAAGCGAAGCCTCACGGAGGTTCATATCAAGGCAGGTAGGGATATTGGCATAGTCCTTCCCGTCCCTGCGGGACAAGGCCTCGACCCTGTCTTTGATCCCCTGCGGGTCCCAGTCATCGTCCCCACGAAGCAGATTATAGGTATTGTAGAGAACCGACCCGTCATCCTCGACGAGACGATAGGCGAAAAGCTGGACCTTCTGGTCGAGGCAGACGGTGTTGTACGGCTTCGCGGCACCCACGAAGGCCGGAGCCCCGTCGAGGGTGATGTCATACTGATAGCAGCGCAGCCACTCCTCCGGACGGAAAGTCCAGGCAAGCTGGACGGGACGGCCCGCGTGGTAGCGGACATCGACGAGGCTGTGCCTCCCCACTCCCTTGCTGACGGCCTGAACCTCCTCCCCGTGACGGACGTTGAAGTCACAGTCCATAAAGACGGTGCCATAGCGGTCAACGCTGCCGAACGGCTGCCTCCCCCAATAATCGAGATCGCAGCCAAGATGCACTCCGCCACAGTGGTTCAAGGAGTCATCCGTACTCTCAAAATGGCAGCCGACGAAAAGAATCCTCTTGGAATTGGTGAGAGGGGTGAGGTTGAGACGCGAGACGAAACGCACGTTCTCCGCATAGATGCGGTCGCCGTGGCAGAACGCGAGCTGCGCCTGGGTGATGGCGGAGTTGCGCTTCGGGCGGTTAAAGGCCGGATTCAGAGGATATTCGAGATCAATATTGCAATAATTGCCCATGGTCAAATCCTTGACTACAAGGTCATTGCCATAGAAATCAAACATCGTGAAATTGCCCCTCGCCCCCTGGGTCTGCCCCCTTGCGGAGGCCAGCACCACGTCGCGCGCATCGGTGCAGATGCCAAGCAGTTGCAGGGCCTCGCAGCGAACTGTGAGACCTATCGGAGCACCGGCCCCCTGCGCAGGAGTGCGCATCTGCGGATCGTCGGGATCATCGACCCAATAGACCCACGGAGCTATGTACACCCTCATCGGGTCGGACGGGGTGCCGTCGCTCAAGTGGGCCATCGCCTCGTTGAAGTCCCGGAACATATACGGCGACTGCGCCGCCCTCTCTTCGCTCAAACTCCCGTCCACATAGAAGGCATGCGGGCCGAGCTTCACCTCAGTCCCCTTATAATCAATGGTCTGCGCCGCAAGGGAGAGGACTGCGAGCAGCAGCGAAAGGGATAAAACCAACCTCCTCATAGCTAATCGAGAACTCTATATTTGAAATTGCTGAACTTCACCTCGCCCTTGCCCGCGGCCATCAAGCCCGGCAGCATGCTCTGGAAGTCGTGGAAAGTATTGTGGTTGAAACCGGAGATTTCCATCCCCCATTCCTCCTTGACCCAGTTCTTGCCGTCGAGGCTGTAGTAGCCCGTAATGACCTGATTGTCATTGCGTATGCGGAGCCATATATGCTCGACGCCAGAGAGACGGCTGCGCACGCCGCCCTTGTCGCGGCGGAAGCGGAGCGTACCCTTGTCATTGATGCCCTGGCCCACGTAGAAACGGCTGTCGTAGTAGATGACAAGCCCGGCCACGGCCTCCGGAGCGCGGTCTATCTCCACCTCGAACTCGTAGGCGTGGTCTCCAGCGACGAACATCAGCGGAGCGGAATCCGCAGGGCTGGTGCCTGAGGCCTTGAGAGTGAGCACGCCGTCCTTGATCGAAGCGCGTGAAGGGTCGAAATCCTTGTAGTATTTCCAGTCCAGACCCACGCGGAACTCGCCAAGATGCTCCTTGCGGTCAAAAGGATGAAGAGGCAGCGGCGCGGCAATCGGGGCCGCCGCATCGGCGATGACGGACTTGAACCAGCCCTCGCCGTCGATCTCCACCGGTTCCATCAGAGTCTGACGGCCAAGGCCGGTGAAGCCGTTCTCGTAGGAATGATAGACGCAGTACCAACGGCCGTCCGGGGTATCGACAAGGGAACCGTGCCCCTTGGACCACCAGCGGTCGGATGCGTTCCAAGTGTGAATCAGCGGGTTGTACGGAGAGTTCTCCCACGGCCCGTTGAGAGTTTTGCTTCTGGCCACAACCACCATGTGGCTGGTGGGAGGGCCGGCGGTGCCACCCTCGGCGCTGAGATAATACCACCAGTCGCCTATCTTCTTGAGCTTCGGGCCCTCGAGACAAAGCCCCTCCGTCACCCAGCTGTCCGGAATCGGCCAGCCGTCATAGACGTGCTCCAGCGTCCCCTCCACGGTGTCGAGTCCGTCGGGAGTGAGCTGCTTGCGCCATCCCCCGCTGAGATAGAGCCACTTGGTACCGTCTTCAGCCACGGCAATGCAAGGATCTATCTTATCGACGTGCAGATCCTTCGGCTCGCTCCACGGCCCGTAGGGGCTGTCTGCCGTGACGACCCAGTTGCCCCGTCCGTGCACGGTGAAATAGATGCGGTAAGTACCGTCAACTTTAGCTATGTCCGGAGCCCAGACGCTGCCCAGATAGGTCTGCAACGCATAGCTTATCGGCTCCCAGTTCACAAGGTCGGTGGAATGCCAGACGACAAGGCCCGGGTTGTAGTCAAACGAGGAATGAGTCATATAGTAGTCATTCCCGTCCCTTAGAATCGTCGGGTCCGGGTAGTCCCCTCCGAGAACAGGGTTCACGTATGTGCCATACTGCTCGGGCACGTTACCGCCGCAGGCCGAAGAGAGCAGCGCGCAGGCGATGATTTTGGCAAAAAGTCTCATATTTTCTTGATTCTTAACATCAGATAAGGTCTTTCCGGGAGACGCACTCCGCGCCCATCCTTGTCGCCGACACGGTAACGGTCGGGTTTCCCGGTCTCGAACACTTCGGGCCACTCCGTAACGGTCATCCCCCAGGTGTCGAGAATCTCGACCTTGAAGCGCTGCCCCTCACCGAGTCTGGCGGTGCCGGAGTTGTTCTTGACCGGAAGGTCGAACTTCCACTCCGATGGCATCTCGCGTCCGAAATATACCAGATAGTAGCCGTCACCGGGCGAAGAAGTCCTCTCGTCCCAGCTGAGGTCGGCGAGTTCGAGCGGGCCCGGCAGGTCGGAGAGTATCTCGCGCATGAAACGGATGCGCTTCCACGACTCCCCGTGAAACTCCCCGCCGAAGGCGAGGAAATTGGTCATGGACTCCTTGTCGGAGCCTTCGCTGAGATTGATGCATTCGGCGTGAGTGACGTAGGTGCCGCTCATCAGGCCGTTGTACATCCTGCGCAGCTCCTCCTCTCCGCTGAGATTCCCCCAGCGGCTGCCCACGTTGCCCTCATAGCACACCTCGTCGAAAATCACGGGCTTGTGGTAGATATGCTTCACGATGGCCGCCCTGCCCCTCTCCATCACGGGAGCGTGGTCCTGGATGCTGGCGTGGGTATATTCCCCCATCCAGTAGTCGGCGTATGTCGCCGTGTATCCGTGAATCGAGCACAGGTGCCCATAAGGGTCGCCGGAGCGCACCTCGGCGGCGAACTTGTCCCAGTCTTCGAGAGGGATGTTCTTCACGCCGTCGAACTCGTTGGCAAGAGACCACCAGACGTTGCGGCAGGAGGCAAGGCGCGCGGTTACGTATCTGAGATAGCGGAGATTGACCTCGAGCGGCATCCTGTCAAAGCCCCAACGCCCGCCGTCGTAGGGGTGGAAGAGTATCAGGTCGGCCTCCACGCCAATCTTCTGGAGAGAGAGAATGCGCTCCTCGACATAGCGGAAATAGGCGGGGTTGAAGCGGCTATAGTCCCAACTGCCGTCGGAGAGCTTCTCAAAAGGATAGACGTCGGGATAGTCAATGTTCAGATTGTGCAGGAAGAAGAGCATCCTGAGCTTATTGAAGCCGGCCTCCTTGAGAGAGGAGACGGTACGCTGCGGGAAGTCCCCCGGCACGTGCATCCAGTCGTATGAGGTCGTCCCCACGGGATGGTAGAGAGTACCGTCGGCATAGCGGAAAGCGGTGCCGTCGGCATGCACCGGGCCGTGATTGCCTTCCGAAGGTGCGACACATTCAAAAGTCCCCCTCTTCCCCCGAAGAGCCGAGACGGAGCTCCTGGTGACATAGCTCCAAGTTCCTTCGGTCTGAGGCATGAAGCGGATTTTATAGAGCCCGTCTCCATCGTAAAATCCCCGCACCTCCTGTTTCCCGGAACCGTTGGTAAACACCGCCGTCAGAGTGACATCGAAAGGATTCCCCTTGACGGAGGCCTTGAGAGCCACTTCGTAGCAACCCCATTTCTCGACCTGCGCGCCAAGAGAAACTGCGGCGAGCAGCGCCGCGAGGGAGAGAACCAATTTTCGCATAATCATTTGACCGCGCTTATTCTAAGAAGTATATACGGAGTCTTCGGGAGCCAGATTTTCCTTGCGTCCTTGTCATACAGACGATAGTCTGAGACTTCCGCGAGCTCGAACGTCCCGGAAACCGGGGTGACGCTCATCCCCCAGGTGTCGATGATCTCGACCTTGTACTTCATCCCCGCCGCAGGCTTCGCGTAGCCCGCGCACTTGGCCGGCAGATTGAAGCTCCAGAAGGATGACATCTTCTCTCCGAAATAGACGTAGTAGTTGCCCTCGCCGTCGGTCGCGGTCTGGTGGTCGCGGCTCGTGTCGGCAAGTTCGAGAGGACGCTTCAGAGCGGAAAGGATGTCCAGGGTGAAACCTATCCTCTTCCAGCTCTCGCCCCTCCAGAGGCCTCCCTTCGCCCAGAAGATATCGTCAAAATCCCCCTCTTCATATTGATAGCACTCCCCGTGAGTGACATAGGTGCCGGCGATGAGCCCCTGCCAGATGCGGTGCAGCATCTCCTCTCCACTGAGCCTGCCCCAGCGCGAAGGAAGATTGCCCTCATAGCAGACCTCGTCGAAAATCACAGGCATAGGGTAGATATTGCGCACCGTGGCCGCCCTGCCGAAATCCTCGACCGGAGCCTCGTCCTGAATGCTGGCGTGGGTAAGACCTCCCTCCCAGACCGGATAATACTTCGCGGTGCTGCCGTGAATGGAGCACAGATGCCCGTAAGGGTCGTTCTCCCCCACCCGGACGATCAGCTCCGTCCAGTCGGCGGCGCTTTTGGCCTTGCAGAAGTCGTACTCGTTGGCGAGCGACCACCACACGTTGCTGAACGAGGCGACGCGGGCCTGGAAGTAGTCGAGATATGCGAGATTCGCGCCCTGCGGCATCTGGTCGAAGCCCCAGAACCCCTTGTCGTAGGGGTGGAAGAGTATCAGGTCGGCCTCGATGCCGAGCGCCGCCATCCTGTCGAGCAGGGATTCGATATGCCTGAAATACTCCGGATTCGGCCTGGAGAAGTCGAAGCCCTCGCCCTTCTTCTCGAACGGCAGGAGGTCCGGAATCTCGCGGCACAGCGGGTAGTACTTCGGGAAAACGCACATTCTCACCTTGTTGAAGCGGGCCGCCTCAAGCGAGGAGAGAGTCTGTTCCTGCCTTTCCGTGCTCTGGTGCATCCAAGTGTAGGCCGTCGTGCCGAGAGGGTGGAACACCGTGCCGTCGGCGTAGCTGAAGCCGTGCACGTTGCCCTCCATCACCCCGACAGGGCCATGCCTGCCCTCGGAGGCGGGTACGCAGGTGAATGAACCCTTCCTGCCTTTCAGAGCCTTGACATCACTCTTGGTGACGAAGCTCCACTCCCCCTCGGTCCGAGGCATGAAGCGGACTTTATAGACCCCGTCCCCGTCGTAGAATCCCCGAACCTCCTGTTTCTCGGAGCCATTGGAGAAAACGGCGGAGAACTCCACGTCGAAAGGATTGCCTTTGACGGAAGCCGTGCAAGTGTATTCATAACGCCCCCAGCGCTCCACCTCGGTCCGCGCCATGACGGACAGGACGGAGAGCAGCGCCGCAAGGGATAATATCAATTTTCGCATAAGCACAAATTTACCTAATTATTTACGATTTTTTCCGCTCCCTCGCGATAGATGGTTATCGGAGAGGAGATGCCTGATGGATAGAGCAAGGTGTATTCGTGGATGATCTGCTGCGGCGGGATGTGTTTTTGCTGCAACGGAGAGGTGGTCCAGAGTTTCTGGCTGGACGGCACGCCGGCCTTGTCCCCCACCAGACGGTTTCTCCACGGATTGGTCACGACTATCACGAGCTCGTTGCGGCCGGTCTTGACGTACTCGGTAACGTCGGCCTTGTAGTACGGATCCCAGATGGTCTCAAGAGTATGTCCGTTGACGGAGAGCTGCGCCGTGGAGCCGAATGCCGGGATGCTGATAAGCACCCTGCTCCCCTCCCTGATGAAGCCTTCCGGAAGATTGGCTTCGGTACGGTAGGTGATGACTCCCGAATAATATTTCACCATCGGGTCGAGTGCCCCGGTAAGGTTGCGGAAACCTCCGATGTTGACGGTTCCCAGCAGGGGCTCGTCCTCGAAGGTCATGGTCCCGATCGTGCCGTTGAGCACCACCTTGGCCGGAGAGTCGATATCCACCCTGCTCGAAAGCACGTCCGAATATCCGAGCACGTAGGAGCCGGCCTTGAGGTCGCGAAGGTGTATTTCCCCGTCCTCTCCCCGGTATGCTTCCGGGAGCGCGCGGCTGAAGTCCCCGCTCTCGCTCGGGAAGAGGATTTCACCGTCTATGTCGATGAGGCGGCGGACGTGCTGCTGCCTGTCACCGCCCTTGTGGAACACCACGAACACGCCCTGCCTCGGCTGGAGAGTCATCGGGAGCAGAGTGACGTCGTCCCGGTTGACGTACATCATCTGTTCGCGCATCTGTCCGGACATCGGATCCCATATCTCGGGACGGCCGTTGCGGATGTCGAAGCTCGCCTCGAAATTGACTGCGGAGAAATTGTCCTTGTTGACTATATAATAATAGTCCGTATCCCCGGCGGTCTTGTGGGTGTAGAGAATGTCGTCGATGTCTATCCCCCTGACACTGAGGTCCGGAGTGAAGGCTTTTTTGAGCGTCTTGAGGTCGGTGATGACCTTGCCGGAGTCCCACAGACGGTCCGCAATCGTGCGAAGCTCGGCACTTTCGGCCTCGTGGTTGACAAGGGACAGGGTGGAGACGGGCTTCTGACCGTAGATGACGGCGCCCTCCTCGACAAGCTTCTCGATGCGGCGAATGGTCTCGATGTCCATCTTGTCGCCGCGAAGCATCATGTACTTGAACGGATGTTTCTCGTCGAGATAGAGCCTGCCGTCGCGGACGCTGATGCGGGAGAGCAGGACTTCCTGATTGATATACTGGAACTTGGTGT
The DNA here is from genome assembly GCA_963633505.1 of Oscillibacter sp. MSJ-31. Classification (GTDB taxonomy): domain Bacteria; phylum Bacteroidota; class Bacteroidia; order Bacteroidales; family UBA932; genus Cryptobacteroides. The sequence goes on along the minus strand of CAVGYS010000010.1, from coordinate 7,458 downwards.
TGGATGGAAGGAGCTTCTCCAGTTCGGACTCCTTGAGCTCGGCGTTGGGGAGATTGTCCCCCATATAGACGAGAGCGTCGCTGCGGCGGTCACCCGCCTGAAGCATATACTGGATGCGCGCCTCGGTGGCGAAGAAGCCGTCGGAGTAGTTGAACCAGAGGTTGTTGCGGTTGAACGTCTGGCCGTAGATGCCGAGGGTCACACCCGGCCTGCGGTCGGTCGGCTGGTGCACGTAGCTATGGAGTATCATCCTGTTGACTCCGAGGGTATAGACCTGATCTCCGTAGAGCTTGAGGTCAATCGGAGAGTCGCTGTAGAGGGCCATGCCCGTGAACGCCTCGCTGCCGATGACAGGCTTGCCGTAGATGAGCGGCACGTGGTGCGGGATGGAGTGGCCGGTGTAGTTGCCCGGTCTGTGGGTGATAGGCCATTCGCGGTACTCGCTGGCCTGCGCCCAGAACTCGGTCATCGGCACGTCGCAATATTTGTATGACTTCAGCACGTCCACCGGCGGCATCGACGAGCCTCCGTAGATGCCCTCGGAATAGAGCTTCATCCCCGCCCTGTGGCAGAGGTCCGCCAGATGCTCGAAGTAGTTCTCGAGCACAAGTTCGCCACGGGTCTTGTCAAAGTCGTGCACGAACGCATCGGAGAGGGCTTTGCTTCCTATCTGCTCGCCGCAAAGCACGGGAACGTACTTCACAAGAGAATAGCCGCGCCGCTTCTGGAACTCTTCGGGCAGGGCAGCCGTCCAGTTCTGCTGGCCGCACTCCCAGCTGTCCACGAGGAAGTAGGTGAAAGTCTTGCCGGCATACGGTCCGGCTGCCTCGATAAGCTTGTCCGGGTAGGCGGCGAAGTGCACGTTGAGGGCGGTGGTGTCCATCTTGTCGCATTCCAGACCCACGCCCTGAGGGGAAGCGGGATGGTTGAACTTGCCGTTGGAGGTGTAGCCGAAGCGGATCACGGTCCAGTTGCCCTTGGGCGCGTTCCAGCGCAGGGTGCCGTCCGAGCTCATCTTGTCGCTGAGGTCCAACACGTCGTCAGCGGAGGCGATGGCGACTCCCGGAGCGTTGTCCCAAGTACCCCTCTCCCCTTTTTTCAGAAGACAGATTTCGCTGAGGGTCGTAGGGGAAAGCTTCTCGTTGACGGTCAGTCTCCAATGCTTGGAAGCGGTCTTCGGGAAGGAAAGTTTCTGAAGGGAATTCGACGCTGCGGGGAAAACCGTCGCGACTTCCCGGTACTGCTCTCCGT
>CAVGYS010000010.1:4809-6197 GCA_963633505.1 Oscillibacter sp. MSJ-31 | reverse complement strand
CGGAATCGGGAACTTGGCGGCGGAGACCATGACGTAGATCTGAAGCACCTCCGCCGTGAACGGCTTGTCGAAGTCGAGTCCGATGGTCTTGTCCTCGCTCAGCGTGAGACCCGTGGTAGGGTTGCCGTCAATGAGGATGTCGGCGGGGAACTCGTCGAAAAGGTCGAGATGACGGGTCTCGTCGTGATACTTGTGACTCTTGATGAGCGTCTCCAGAGGGTATCCGCCGTTGGCGGTGATGCGCGGCGCGGCCTGCACGAATGAGTTGGGGGCCGCATCACGGTACGCCACCACCTTCACGTCGCGGTAGAAGCGCTCCTTGAAATACGGTTTTGCGAGGGAGATGCTCTGCTCGCGTCCGTTGCCCTTGACGAAGGCCTTGCGCCAGGTATATTGTTTCATCGACAGTTCCGGGGTAATCCACGGGCCGCCGCTTTCGCTCCAGCCGTCGCAGTTGGCCGCCCCTATCTCGATGCCGAGCCTGTCGGCCTCCTCGACTGCATGACGGAACATCGCGAACCACTCGGGGCTGTTGAACTTCACGTTCTGGCAGCCCTCCACCCCGATCAGGCGATAGATGTTGAGCACGGTCGCGTTGGTGATGCCCTGGGCCTTCATCGCCTCCAGGTCCTTGGTGATGCCCTCACGGGTGATGTCCCCGTCCATCCAGTGCCACCATGCGGCCGTATGATTCTCGCTCGAAGGGGAGGTGAAGCCCTCAGGGCTGATGCTCTGCTGGGCCGAGGCGCAGAGCGCGGACGCACAGAGCAGAGAAATTGTGGTAATCGTTGCGGTTAATCTCATTGCAATTCTTTTACAAAAGGTGGCCTGCGGCAAAAAGAACCGCAGGTCACCTCATGGATTTTCTATTTCAAGATACTACTGCTGAGGCAGGCCATATCCGTTGGTCACGTTCCCCTTCGACTGCTGGATGGTCTCGAGCGGAATCGGATGATAGTAGAGAGGAACCTTGGAAAGCTCGATACCCGAGAGGATATTGTAATCGAAGAGTCCGTCCTTGCCGGCGATCATATCGACACCCCAGTTGGTCTTGGTGTAGCCGTCAGCCTCAAGCTCGGCGATCCGCTCGTCGGAGAGCTTCTCGAAGAGACCCTCGATGGCGAGATTGTGCTTGGTCCCGGTCACGAGACTTGCGACGGTGGAGATGGTCGTGTAGTCATAGACTCCGCGCCAGCCCGGTTTGAGAGCCGGATTGGTCTCATTCGCGGCCGCATCATAAGTATTCGTGGCGACTCCCTTGCCGGTGACGTCGACGAGCTTCGTCCAGATATAGGCCGGCATGGTCCTTCCGTTCTCGAAGGTGTAGTAACCGTCAGCCTCGATTCCGGCAATCAGCTTCTTGATGTCGGCGCGTGCGGCGATGCAGT
>CAVGYS010000010.1:0-4799 GCA_963633505.1 Oscillibacter sp. MSJ-31 | reverse complement strand
GAAGAAGCCCGTGCGAATCTGGGAGAACTTGATGTTGCCCTCACCGAGGGTCTCCCTCTTGTACTCGGCGAGCACGGCCTCCACGAGCTCCTCACCGGAAAGTCCGGAAAGAGAGTGGGCGTTGTCGCCGAACGCACGTGCGCGAAGCTGGTTGAGCATGTCCAGTGCCTCATTGTTCTCGCCAAGGGCGGCATCCACTTCGGCAAGCTCAAGCATGGTGATAGGCACGCGGAAGAACGCATAGTTCATACCCGAATTGCGGCACTGAACCACGTAAGGGCTGGCCATCTTGTTGATGTCCCACTTGTTGATGGCGATGCCGCCGTTGAGACGGGAACCGGAGACGAGAGCCACCATCTGCTCGGTGCCCTTGCCGTCGGAGCCGGTCACCACTGCGGAAGCGTCCCAGCGCTTGTCGCCGTCTTCATAGCCGGTGTAGTAGAAGGTAGGCGTCACGCGGATGCCGCTGAACACCTTGCAAGGAGCGGCGTTCTTGTTGGCCCCGTTTGAAGGACGGCCCTGAGAGTACGGACGCTCGGCATTACCGTTGGCTGCCATGTGACCGACTTCATAAAGGGACTCCGGAGAAACTTCCATATCCATAATGTACTGGAAACCCCTCTGGAAAGGATTCTCGGCATAGGAGCGGTCATCGGTGGTGAGCAGACGGGAAGTACCCTTGCGCTCTCCGAGAACCTTGCGGAGGTAAGTCTGAGCCTCCTTGTAGTAGCTCTGCCAGTCGGTGCGACGGGCATAGTCGGCCTTGGTGTTGGAAGAGTAGCCCTTGGACTCGAACTTGACGTCTCCGTAAAGCCCGTCCACGTCAGTACGGATAGTCTGGTATCCGCCGGCGAAGAGATTGGCCTCGGCGATCACCTGGTTGGCGAAGGTGCGGCTCATCCTCTCGGCGGTGATTCCACCCTCTCCGAGATCATACATCAGCGGCTCGACCTCCTTGAGCTTGGTGATGACAGCGTCGAGGATATCGAAGCGGGAAGCGAGGGTGTAGCTCTCGACAATCTGGTTCTCAATTCCGAAAGGCACGTCACCGAAATGCTTTACAAGCTCCAGATAGCAGTAGCCCCACATTGTCCAGGCCTCGCCGTAGAGCTGGGTCCAGTCGTTGACGCCGTTGGCGCTCGTGAACTCCTCTTTCTCCGCGATGATGTTGGCGACACGGGAGCATCTCGCCAGAATCTTGTAGAGATTGTTGAACTGGCTGCTCTTGTTGTCAACTCCCACTTCGGCCGGGCGAAGATAACCCATACGGCCGTTGTTGGAGGTCGCCTCCGGATAGTATTCGGCATCTGAAGCCGAGTCGTTCCAGTTGTAGTTGCCGCCTGCGGCCACGCCACGGTAAACGCCATAGCAATATGACAGAGTCTTGTAAGTCTCGCTGACGGAAGACGTGACGAACTCATCTCCGGACTTGTTGGGAGAACTTACGCTCAGGAAGTTGTCGCATTGGGTCAGAGTCAGGCATCCGACCAGAGCAGCGAAGGAATATAATATCTTCTTCATTTTCTTTCAATATTTTAGAATCCCAAGTTAAGACCGAGGACGAATGAACGGGCACGAGGATATGCGCCGTAGTCGATACCCGGAGTCGGGTAGTTGTCGTTCATCTGGTTGTTGGTGCTGACCTCCGGGTCAAGTCCGGAGTACTTGGTGAGGGTGAACACGTTGTAAACCGTCGCATAAACTCTGAGAGAGCTGATGCTCATCGCCTTCGCAAGTTTGGAAGCGGAAGGGAGAGTGTATCCGAGGGTCATCGTGTTGAGACGCAGATAAGAACCGTCCTCGATACCGAGGGTGGAGACGATACCGTTCTCGTTGTTGAACAGAGGCAGCGATGCGTTCACGTTGGCCGCGTTGAGCTGTTCCGGAGTCTCGAGACGGACAATCTGACCGTTCTGGACATCATAAAGCTTGTATGAATCCTTGAGCAGGGCGAGGTGATTCTCGAACACGCCGGATTCCTTGTAACCGTTGAGGGAGACGAGCTTGCTGATGTTGTAGATCTCGTTGCCAACGCTGTAGTTGAAATACAGGCCGAGATCCCAGTTCCTGTAGTTGGCAGTAATGTTGAAACCGCCGGTGAAGAGAGGGTTCATGTCGCCTATGAAGGTGTAGTCGTTCTCATCGACCATTCCGCTTCCGTCAGTATCCACGAACTTGACCATGCCCGGATAGGCGTTCTGTCCGCTTGGAACTCTGCCCTCCGCACCATGGTAAACGCCGGTGATGTTGGAGCTCAGATCAGGCACTCCCTCCTTGAGGGTGTAAATGCCGTCAGCATAGGTGAAGTCGTCGGCGGTGTAGAATCCGTCGTAGGTGAGACCCCTGACGAGACCTACCGGCCTTCCGACCTCGAAGCCGTAGTCATTGCCCGGATTGCCGGCGTGGAACCAGGATGAGCCGTACCTTGTGGAGATATTGTCCGAGAGAGCGTCGATGTTGTTCTTGTTGAAGTTGATGTTGCCTCCCACGGAGAGTCCCCAGTCGCGGGTCTCGACGATGGTCCCGTTGAGAGAGAGCTCGACACCCTTGTTGGAAGTCTGTCCGACATTGTCGTAGGTGGAGGTGAATCCGGTGATGCCCGGGATGGTCACGTTCATGAGCAGATCCTTGGTGGTGTTCCAGTAGAGGTCGAGGCTACCGTTGAGCTTCCCCTTGAGAACGCCGAAGTCCACACCGAGGTTGCGGGTGATGGTGGTCTCCCACTTCAGGTCAGGGTTGGCCATGGATGAAGCGAGATCGTAGGAGCTGTAGGCCTGTCCTCCGATGACGGAATTGGTGGTGCTGCTGCTCCAGGTCTGAGACCAGAGGTCGGCGCTGATGCCGTCGTTGCCAACGGAACCGTAGGAGAGACGAATCTTGAGGTCGTCCATCCATTCCGCGTCTTCCATGAACGGCTCGTCACTCACGCGCCATGCGAACGCGGCTGCAGGGAAGTAACCCCAGCGGTTGCTCGGGGCGAACTTGCTGGAACCGTCGGCACGCATCGTGAAGGTGAAGAGATAGCGGTCAAGCAGGCTGTAGTTCACACGCCCGAAGAATGAAAGAATCCTGGAAGGTGTGGTATAGCCGGAAGAGAACATGTCCGTAATCTTGAGAGTGGAGGATGCCTGATCGAACTGGTTGATCATCGTGAAGGCATTGTCCTTGGTGTAGTTGGCAGGGAAATGATCGGCCGTGATGGTCATGGAGTTGCCCTGGGAATCGGTCATCTCCTGTCCGAGGAGAACGTTGAAGCTGTGCGCCTCGCCGAGCTTGAACTGATAGTTGAGGGTGTTGGTCCAACGCAGGTTTGAAGAATTCCCCTGATAGAGAGAGGCCTTTCCGGCCCAGAGCTTCTCCCCGGAGATGTCGTCGAGGTAGCTGCTGGCGGTCGCGCCCGTCCAGGTCTTGTTCTGCTGGTAGGTGCGGGCGAGAGAAAGGTCAGTGTGATATACGAGTCCGTCGATGATGTTCCAGTTGAGGGAAACGGTGCCGCGGATATGCTGACGGTTGCGCAGAGGCTCGTAGTCGAGAATCATCTTGTACGGGTCGTACGCGTCCCAGAGGGAGGACTTGCCGTACTGCTCGATGGCGCCCTCGCGGAAAGCCGCCGTGTCTCCGAGGATGTCGGAAGTGGCGATAGGACGGAAACGATAGGCGGAAGAAAGGGTGGAGCCGCTGCGGCTGCCGGTTCCTTCATAACCCATGGAAGTCACGTCCACGTAGCGGAGATCGAGACCGAAGTTGAGCTTGTCGCTGATCTTCTGGTCCACCTTCAGGGAGGCGCTGGCCCTCCTGTTGAAGGAGTTGATCTTCATACCGTCCTCGTCGTTGTAGTTGAGCGAGAAGAGAACCTTGGTCATGTCTGTACCGCCGGAGACTGAAAGGTCGTGGCTGTGGGAGAACGAGTTGCCGTAGATCTGCTTCTGCACGTCGTACTTCTCCACGTTGGCGTAGCGGCTGATGTCGCCGTAGCTTCCGATGCCGTAGAGCTTGGTGAAAGGCTCCACATAATAGCTTCCGTAAGCCTCGGCGTTAGCCCATACGTAGGTAAGATAATCGTATGGATCGAGCCCCTCGATATACTTTATCGGGGTGTTGAGCTTGGCGTATCCGCTGTAGGTGACTCTCACCTTGCCTTCCTTGGCACTCTTGGTGGTGATGAGCACGACACCGTTGGCTCCGCGCGCACCGTAGATGGCGGTGGATGAGGCGTCCTTGAGGATGTCGATGGACTCGACCTGATCTGACGGAATGTCGCTCAGAGTACCCTGCACGCCGTCGATGAGGATGAGAGGGTCGTTGGACTGGCTGATGGAGCCGCCTCCGCGGACGCGGATGTTGATGGTCGCGTCAGGACGGCCGTCCTGGGAAACGACGTTCACGCCGGCGAGCTTGCCCTGGAGAGCCTGGGCCACGTTGGCGACAGGAGTGGAGGAAAGCTGCTTGGAATTGACTGAAGAGACGGAGCCGGTGAGGTCGCGCCTCTTGACGGTCTGGTAGCCGATGACGACCACGTCGTCAAGGTAGAGGGAGCTCTCTTCGAGAGTGATGTTGTAGATGTTCTGCCCTGCGCTGACCTTCACCTTCACGTCGGTGTAGCCGATGCAGGAGGCTACGATTGTGGAGTTTGCAGGAACGGAAAGTGTCCACTTGCCGTCAATGTCGGTCACCACACCGTTCTGTGTGCCCTCGACGACGATGCCGGCGCCTATTACGGGTTCGCCCTTGGCATCCTTGACAGTTCCCGAAATCGACTGCTGCGCAAATGCGACTCCGCACGCCAACATGAGCGAGAG
>CAVGYS010000009.1:0-16429 GCA_963633505.1 Oscillibacter sp. MSJ-31 | reverse complement strand
ATGGAATACGCCAGCGCGAAGCTGGAGATTCACAAGGACGCCATCACGGAAGACGACGTGGTGCTGCTGCACGACGACCTTCTGGCGACGGGAGGTACGATGACGGCGGCGAGCAGGCTTGTGGTGAAGAACCACCCGAAAAAATTATACTTCAACTGCATCATAGAACTTGTGGAGCTCGAAGGACGGAAAGCACTCCCGTCCGGCATCGAAATCACGTCAATCCTGCAACTGTAAACATATCGAGGCCTGCGGTAGCGCAGGCCTCCCTCATTGACAGCATACATATATACAAATAATGATGAAAAAAGTACTCATTGCGGCAGCTGTTGCCACGGCGTTCATGGCTCAAGGAGCCAAGGCGCAGACAAACCTTCAGACTTTCTGGGACTTCGGTCGCGGTCACGTCACCACCACCCTCGAGGGCTACTACGGGGACAACTGGGGAGACACGTTCTTCTTCGTTGACTACGACTACAACGCCAAGAATTCCAACGACAAGTTCATCGGTGTGAGCGGCAGCTATTTCGAAATCGCCCGCGGCCTCAACTTCTGGAAGGATTCCGCCCTCAAGGACCTCAGCGCGCACGTCGAATACAACGGCGGCGTGGGCTTCGGCAACCAGAATTTCCTTTTCGGCGCCAATTATTTCCTGCACAGCGCCGACTATTCCAACACCCTCACCCTCGAGTTGATGTACAAGACCTTCAACAACGGCGCATCCAGCGACTGCCCTCTGCAGTTCACTCTCGTATGGGGGATGAAGAACCTGTTCGGAGTTGACGGCCTGACATTCAGCGGCTTCGCGGACATCTGGGGAGAGAACACTCCTTTCTGGTACAACGACCCTATCACGGATCAGGCGTCAGAAGGCAAGTTCATCTTCATCTCCGAGCCTCAGATCTGGTACAACATAGGCAAGGCCATCGGTGTGGACAACCTCCACGTAGGCTCGGAAATCGAGTTCAGCTACAACTTCGCGGGTTACAGCGGCTTCTACTGCCGTCCTTGCCTCGGTACAAAGTGGATTTTCTAAAGTTAAAGCGCAATGTCATCTTTTCTCAGCAAGGCTTTCGGCTTTGACGCGTCGAAGCACAGCGTGCGTACCGAGATAGTAGCCGGTATCACCACCTTCCTCACGATGGCGTATATCCTCGCCGTCAATCCAAGCATCTTCAGCAACATCGATGGAATGCCGAACGGCGCCGTATTCACGGCGACCGCGCTGGCGGCCATCGTGGGAACCCTCGCGATGTCAATCTACGCGAAGAAACCTTTCGGACTCGCTCCGGGAATGGGCCTCAACGCATTCTTCGTATTCACGGTATGCCTCGGAATGGGCTACAGCTGGCAGTTCGCGCTGACGGCCATCCTCATCGAAGGCGTCATCTTCATCATCCTCTCCGCCACCAAGGTGCGGGAGATGATCGTCGATGCCATCCCATCATCGCTCAAGAACGCCATCGGAGCCGGCATCGGTCTGTATATCGCTTTCATCGGTTTGCAGAACGCCGGGATAATCGTCAATAACGACTCCACCCTCGTCTCTCTGGGCTCGCTCGGCACTTCCGGCAGCCTGCTTTTCATCATCGGACTTTTCCTTACGGCCATCCTCGTGGTGCTCAAGGTCAAGGGAGGCATACTCATCGGCATGCTCGCAACCACCATCATCGGCATCCCGATGGGTGTCACCAAGCTCACGGGATTCATGTCCCTGCCGGATTCCATCTCCCCGATTTTCTGCAAGTTCGAGTGGGGCAACGTGCTGTCCTGGGACATGCTCGTGGTCGTGTTCACCTTCCTTTTCATCGACATGTTCGACACCATCGGAACGGTGGTGGGCGTGTCTGTGAAATCCGGAATGGTCGATAAGGACGGACACGTGGACGGAATCAGCAAGATTCTGATGGCCGACGCAGTGGCCACCACCGCAGGAGCCTGCTTCGGCACGTCGACCACCACCACCTACATCGAGAGCGCATCCGGAGTCGCCGAAGGCGGCCGCACCGGTCTGACCTCGTTCGTGATCGCGGCCTGCTTCGCGATAGCCCTGCTCTTCTCCCCTGTGTTCCTCGCCATTCCGAGCGCGGCCACGGGAGCCGTGCTGGTGATTGTCGGCGTGATGATGATGAGCCCTATCCGCAACATCGACTGGGAGGACTACTCCGAGGCCATTCCTGCATTCATCACCGCCGTGATGATGCCGCTCTCATACAGCATCGCGCACGGTATTCTCCTCGGTATGATCTCCTACGTGGTCATCAACGCCATCTGCGGCAAGTTCAAGAAGATCAGCGCGACGATGTGGGTGCTCGCCGTGCTCTTCATCCTGAGGTATATCTTTATGTAGTCCCTGCGGGACAATCGATTTTTTCCGTACCTTTGCAGGTCTGAGATGAAATTGACGTCCCGCATATTTTTCCCTGCGGCAGTGATGGTTATCACCGCCGCAGGTGTTTTTGATTTCGGTGAAGCCCCCATCGGGCTCTCCGCTTCTCCCACCGCGGCCGAAAGCAGGGACACGGTGATCTATCCCCCGTACAACTATCGTCCGCGCACCTCCGCCACCACAATCGCGGTAGTTGACAGCTTGCAGCAGGACGAGGACGTCCCCGAGGCTCCGGACTCGTCCCTCAACGTCAAGGTGCTCAGTCCGAGGGACTCCCTCAAGGCCCTTCTGGACTCCACGCTTTGGGACAAAATCGACTCCATCTACCTCGCGGACTCCGCCGCCAAGGCCAAAGCCAAGTTCGAGACCTGGTACAACGGACTTTCCAAAGCGGAGAGGAAGAAATACGACAAAGAGCAGCTCATAAAGCTCAAAGTTGCGAGAGCCGACTCCATAAGAACGGCCAAGGAAGAGAAGAAAGCCATACGCGACAGCATCATCGAGGCCACGCCGAGAATCCTCGAGACTTATGCCCTGCCCGATTCTATGCAGTACAAACGCATCATAGCCTGGACTCTTGACAGGGATTTCGGGAAACTCAATCCGTACGTCCCGGACACTACGTACAACTATCATTTCTACGACTACCCGTTCCAGCGCAAAGACGTCAACGCCAGCTGGCTCGGCGTGGCCGGAAGTCCGGTGCAATACTATAACTGGTTCAATCGCACGAGCGATGAAGGCGTGGAATTCTACGACGCGCTCGAAGCGTGGAGCTATTCCCCCCGGACGCTGCCGCACTACAACTCCAAGACCCCCCACACCGAACTGGCCTATTTCGGGACCCTCTTCGCCGGGGACAGCAAGGAGTCGGACAATCTCCACCTCTTCACCACGCAGAACATCACCCCGGAGTTCAACATCTCCCTGCTCTACGAAAGGTACGGGGGCGAGGGAATGCTCGAAAACGAGACGACCTCCAACTCCACGACCGTAGCGCAGGCCAACTGGCTCGGGAAGAAGTACACGGCCCACGCGGGCTACGTCGGCAACAGCGTCACGATGGGCGAGAACGGAGGCATGCAGGACGTCAAGTGGATACGGGACACCACCGTGAACTCCAGGGACATCCCGGTCAATCTCAAGAACGCGGAGAGCAAAGTCAAGAAGCGCAGCTTCTTCATAGACCAGCAGCTGCGCATCCCGTTCACCTTCATCAACAAGCTTAGGGCCGCTCGCGACACCACCTACAAGTACAACGCCGACAGCCTGGACCGCGACATCACCACAGCATACGTCGGGCACAGCGGCGAGATTTCCATTTATTCCCGCGAATACACGGACCAGACGACCGATGATGCGTCTAAGGCGTTCTACAACAACGTCTTCAACCACGACCCGTCTTCAAGCGCAGACTCCCTCGGAGTCACCAAGATAGACAACAAGTTCTATCTCAGGCTCCAGCCGTGGAATAGCGAAGCCATCGTCTCCAAGCTGGACGTGGGCATCGGAGACTATCTCAAGACCTATTTCGACAGCAGCTACGTGCGAGGCACGAGGCACAGGGAGAATTCCGTCTATGCCTACGCCGGGGTCGAGGGGCAGCTGCATAACAACTTCTTCTGGGACGCCAAGGGCCGCTACGTGATGCTCGGCCACGATTTCGGAGACTTCAGCCTCGAAGCCGACGGCCGTCTGGATTTCTACCCTTTCAGAAAGGCCCGCAGGAGCCCGGTGAGTCTGACGGCACGCTTCGAGACGCGCCTCCAGGAGCCGAACTACTACCAGCAGCACGTCAACGCCAACCACTTCGCCTGGGACAACGATTTCTCCAAAATCTCCACCACCCGTCTGTCCGGAAGTCTTGACATTCCATATTGGAGCACTTCCGTATCAATCGGATACGCCCTTCTGGGGAACAACGTCTACTACGACTCGCAGGGAATCATCCGGCAGAACGAGTCGGCGATGAGCATCCTCTCGGCGGACATCCGCAAGGACTTCTCCCTGGGCCCGCTGCATTTGGACAACAGGGTTCTGCTGCAATACTCCTCCGCGCAGGAGATCGTACCGGTTCCGACGGCCGCCTTCAATCTCAGATACTACCTCCAGTTCACGGTGCAGAAAGTGCTGCAGATGCAGATCGGAGCCAACGCCTTCTACAACACTTCCTGGAACTCCCCGATGTGGAACCCTAACCTCGGAGTGTTCTACAACCAGACCGAAAGGAGCTACACCAACGGCCCGTACTACGACATCTTCGTCAACATGCAGTGGAAAAGGGCCTGCATCTTCGTCAAATACCAGAATGCCGGAGGAGGAGGGCCTCTTGACAAGCACGACTTCTTCAGTTCGGACCGGCACAGCGTCACGTTCAACGGGATGAGCGGCTTCAAGATAGGCATCTTCTGGCCATTCTACACACAACCGACCGGAAGGCCTCCTGTCGGAGAAATGAACAAGAAATAAGTTTCCCATGCCCCGTAGAGACACCCCCGCCATCATAGTCGCAGCGCTCACGGCAGTCCTGATTGTCGGCAGCCTCGTCGCGTCTTTTTTCAGGAGAGGCCCCGAAGGGAAGGGTATCCGGCCGCATATCCGCAGTATCCTGGAACTGGGCAGGATGACGGACACCACCAAGGCCCTGGTCGTGGGATACAACCACTATCTGCTCGAGAAGTACGCCGAAAGCAACGGTCAGAGCATAGAGATAGACATCACCCCGAGGAACGTCTCATGGATAGACTCCCTCAAGGCGGGGAGGGTGGACATCGTGGTCGTCCCGTTCGAAGACGGACTCGCGATTGACAGCGTCCTGGTTTCAACGCCCGTGGACAGTCTCAGCGTCTGGCTGATGAGGCACGATGACTTCGGCAATATGGAGAACGCCGACGAGTGGCTCCGCAACTGGCTCGGGAACGATGAGAACCAGCGCATCAAGGACAGTTTCCTCAAGCGCTACGATGCCTTCCGCAGCCGGCGGCGCGAGAACATCAGCCCCTATGACAGCCTGATACGAGTGCACGCCGACTCTCTGGGCTGGGACTGGAGGCTGCTCGCCGCAGTCATCTATCAGGAATCCCGCTTCCACATCGAAGCGCGGTCGAGACGCGGAGCACGCGGGCTTATGCAGATGATGCCCAAAACCGCACGCCACTATGGGGTTTCCGACCCTCTCTCCCCCGAGGAGAACATAAGGGGCGGCACCCGGTTTCTGGGCTCCCTCATCAGCAGATACCGCAAGGTGGGCGCCAATGATGAAGAAAGATACAAGTACGCCCTCGCGGCCTACAACGCGGGAGCCTCCAGGGTGGACGACATCCTTGAGCTCGCACGGCTGCGCGGTGTCGATACGGCGCATTGGGACAGTGTCGTCTGCGTGATTCCCGACATGGCGGGAAGGGAGAGTATCGACAGCGCCGCGGTCAACCGTCCCCCGTTCAAAGGCAGGGAGACCGTCGCCTACGTGTCCGCAGTCATGGCCATTTATGAGGAATTCAAGAGAATTTGCCCCTGACACGATGACAGCCTGTCGCAATTTTGCTTAACTTCGCGGCAAATGCGCATTTCCAAAACAATTCAGATAATGAAAAAGTTATTAGTGTTTATGTTTCCCGTGATGATGCTGGCTTCGGCCTGCCAGTCAGGAGAGAACGGAGAGAAAGTTCCGGCCATCGACCTGAGCGACCTGAACCAGTCCGTGTCTCCGGCCAAGGATTTCTATCAGTACGCCAACGGCGGATGGATCAGCAAGCATCCGCTCAAGCCGGAGTACGCACGCTTCGGCTCTTTCGACGTTCTCCGTGAGAACAACGTCGAGCGTCTCAACGCCCTTTTCGCCGAGATGGCGACGATGTCCCCGGAGAGCGGCACCACCGACCAGAAGATAGTCGATCTCTACAAGCAGGGACTGGACTCCACGAGGCTCAACGCCGAAGGGGCCGCACCGCTCAAGAAATATCTTGACGCCATCTACTCTGCCGCCGACAAGGCAGCTCTCGCCGCCGAGATAGCCGAGCTGAACAAATACGGTGAAGGCGGATTCTTCGGAACCGGAGTGGATGCCGACCTGATGGACAGCGACAGCCAGGTGCTCTACCTCGGTCAGGGCGGACTTGGTATGGGAGACCGCGACTACTACGTAGAGAAGAGCAACGAAGCTCTCAAGAAGGGCTATCGGGACATGCTCGCAAAGTTCTTCACCCTCAGCGGACTGGACAATGCCGACAAAAGGGCTGACAACGCCCTCGCCATAGAGGACAAGCTCGCGCAGGTGTCCTGGACGAGCGTCGAGAAGCGCGACTACACCAAGCAGTACAATCCGATGAGCGTAGCTCAGATAGACAAGGAATACCCGGGATTCGGCTTCGCCGCCTTCTTCAAAGGCCTCGGTATCGCAGACCCCGGAAGGGTCATCGTACAGCACCCTTCCTTCTTCAAGGGATTCTCCAAAATCTGGACGGGCTCTTCTCTCGACGCCCTGAAGGACTACGTCGCAGGACAGTTCATCAGCAGCTCGGCCTCTGCCCTCTCGGATGACTTCTATGCCGCGAACTTCGACTTCTTCAGCACGCAGATGAGCGGCATCACCGAGCAGAAGCCTCGCTGGAAACGCGCCATGAGCGTGCCGAACAGCATTCTCGGCGAAGCCGTGGGCCAGATGTACGTCAAGAAATATTTCCCGGAGTCCTACAAGAACCAGGTGCTCGACCTCGTAAAACAGCTCCAGGTATCTCTGGGTCAGCATATCGACCAGCTCGAATGGATGTCCGACAGCACCAAGGCATACGCCCGCGAGAAACTTGCCGGATTCACCGTAAAGATCGGTTATCCGGACAAGTGGAAGGACTACGGCACGCTCTCCGTGGATCCGAAGGCGAGCTATCTTGAAAACCTCCTTGCCGCGAGTGCATGGTACGTGCAGGACAACCTCGGCAAGCTCGGCAAGAAAACGGACCGCAGCGAATGGGGTATGACGCCTCAGACCGTCAACGCCTACTATAACCCTACGACCAACGAGATCTGCTTCCCGGCCGCCATCCTCCAGCCGCCGTTCTTCAACGCCGATGCCGACGATGCGGTCAACTACGGAGCCATCGGAGTGGTGATCGGGCACGAAATGACCCACGGATTCGATGATCAGGGAAGGCTCTTCGACAAGAACGGCAACATGAACAACTGGTGGCGTCCCGAGGACGAGGCCGCGTTCAAAGCCAAGACAGCCGTCCTCGTCGATCAGTACAGCGAGGTGGAAATCCTCCCGGGACTGCACGCCAACGGAGCCCTCTCCCTCGGAGAGAACATCGCCGACCATGGCGGACTCAGCATAGCCTACACCGCGCTCCACAACAAGATAGGAGACAAGACCCCGTCCGACATCGACGGACTCAACGTCGATCAGCGCTTCTATATCGGCTATGCGCACCTCTGGGCGCAGAACGCCACCGACGAGGAGAAGGCGCGCCTGACGAAACTCGACGTACACTCCCTCGCGGAGAACAGGGTCAACGTGGCCGTGCGCAACTTCAAGACTTTCTTCGATGCCTTCGGCATCAAGGAGGGAGACCCGATGTGGAGGCCTGAAAGCGAAAGGGTAATCATCTGGTAAAATATATGAAAGCCGAAGGCTTCATAGCCGGACGACTTCGATTCAAGGGAAGGGTGGCTGTCGCAGCGACAGCCATCTCTTTCTTTATCATCATCCTTTCGGTCTGCATAGCCGAGGGGTTCAGCCGCGAGATACGCCAAGGAGCGGCCGCCATCGCCGGCGACATCCTGATTTCCGACAGGGGCGGCAATTTCTTCGGAATTTCCGAGCCCGTCCCATCCGCACCTTCGTTCGCGGAAAGCGTCAAAAAGGTGCGCGGAGTGGAAAGCCTGACTCCCATAATATGCCGGAGCGGGATAATCCGCAAAGGCGACGAAATCCGCGGAGTCCTCTTCAAGGGCACTGATGCCGACACCGTCCGGATGGGGGCGAGAGTACCGTCGGCCCTATCTTCGAGCCTCGGAATCCAAGTGGGAGACGAACTTCGCTCCTGGTTCATTTCGGACAGGATCAAGACCAGGAACTTCAGAGTGACCGAAATTTACGAAAGCCTGCTCGACAGCGACGAGGGCCTCATCATCATGACGAGCGCGGAGGATTTGCGCAAGCTCAACGACTGGAGCGATTGCGAAGCTTCGGCCATCGAGGTTGAGCTGAAGCCCTCTTTCAGAGACCGCAAGTCGATGAAAGAAGTGACGCGCGAGGTCGGAGCCATCGTTTCCGCAAGCCCCCTGGATGAAGAGAACGGACTCGGAGCACTCTCGGCCGCCGAGAGGTTCCCGCAGTTTTTCGACTGGCTGGACCTTATAGACTACAACGTCATAGCGATTCTCATTCTTATGACGATTGTCGCAGGATTCAATATGGTTTCCGGGCTGCTGATTCTGCTCTTCCGCAACATCTCCACCATCGGAACCCTCAAGACCCTCGGGATGAGGGACAGGGACATCGCCGGAGTTTTCCTGCGGATCGGGGCGAGGATCAGTCTCAAGGGAATGCTCATCGGCAACGGGGCGTCCCTGATTTTCTGCGTGTTCCAGAGCCTCACCGGATTCATAAGGCTGGACCCGGCCAACTATTTCATCTCATTCGTCCCGGTGAGCATCGACCCGCTGCGCATACTCCTGACGGACGCGGCGGCCTTCGTGACGATTCAGCTTCTCCTGCTCATCCCGTCACTTTTCATTTCGAAGATCGACCCTTCTTTGACTGTGAAAGCTGAATGATGGACATGTTCTTCTTGGCGGCATAGTCCTCCGGGTTGATTTTCAGAGCTTTCTTGTAGTACTTCATGGCCTTGCGCGGATTGTTGCGGGCCACCTGCCAATATGAGCCGATATTGTCGATGAACACGGTGTTCCGTGGATAGAGTTTACTCATCCGCTCGGAGAGTTTGTAGAAATATTCATACCCGCTCTGCGTGCCTATGTGGAAGAAAGAATAGCAATATTCTCCGACCGCCTGGCAGAAAATCTCATCATCCGAACTCTTCCCGTCGAGAGTCCAGCCCTCCCCTTTGGAAGAAACATATTCATCGATCAGGGAAGTCAGTTCCTGGAAGGCCATATCCGGGCTTTCACCCTCATATTCCATCAGAGCCGTGATTTTATAGAAACGATAACGGAATTCCCCGGGACGAAGAGAGACAGCCTTGTCAATGGCCCTCATGCCGTCGGCATACAGCGAATCCTCAAAAGTAGGCACCTCGAAATAATTGACGTCGCGCCCGAGAGAATCCTTCAGGGTCAGCATCGGCTCCTCGCCGAGGTATCTGCGGGCATCCTTCGGGACGACCTCCGAGTTCTTTGACTTGGCGAAGAACCAGTTGAAGCGGGCCGCGAACACGTCCGGATTCTGCGGCTCCGCCGCCTCCCATCTGTCGATTATGGTCTCGACCCCGACACCGGCAGGCCCCACGTTGCGGACCTGACGCTCATAAGAGGCCTTGAAGCGGGCGGACGCGTCGTCCTGAGCCGACAGCTGCACGCAGAGCAGCAGGAGGAGGGCGATTATGGAAAATCTAACTTTCATATTCATACGTTCATAAGTATTCTCCGGCTCTTGGGAAGCAGGTTGTTGCATCTGGAGCCGATATTTTTCACGAATCCGAGAGGGTGTCCAAGATATGTCACCACGTTGTAGCCGGGCGCGGCTCCATCAAGGACAAGACTGTCCCTATGGAGGTATCTGAGAGCCGTGTGGAGGTCAAGTTCCACAGCGGGATAGTCTTCCGGACGGTATGAGAGGCTCAGCGCGTAGTCCGGGTCTGGGATGAAATCCCTGCCCTTGCTCTCCCCTTTCCTGACCCCTTCCCCCCGCAAGGGGCGGAGCCGGGAAAGGTCAAAGTTCCCGAGCCTGCGCTGCGGAGAGGTTTTTCGCATAGCCCCGACCCATTGTCCCTCGCCGGGGACGACCCCCGCGACGAGAAGATTGCCGTATGCCGTCTTTTCCACGCCAAAGGCGGAGAACTCGTCCGACGGCGGGACGATCTCCCCTCCCAAAGTGGCGGCGGCCCATTCAAGATTGTCGTCATTCTCCTCTTTTCCGTATGTGCAGGTGGAATATATCAAAAGTCCGCCTTCCCTCAATGACGGCCAGACATCGGCAAGGATGCGCCTTTGCCTTGCGGCGCACAACTTCACCGTCTCCTCGCTCCACTCCTCCCGCGCCCTCGGGTCCTTGCGGAACATCCCCTCCCCGCTGCACGGGACATCGGCCACGATGACGTCAAAAGCCCCTTCCAGACTCGCGAACGCCGCCGGATCGACGGACGTCACGGCCACGCGGGGGTCCCCCCAGAGAGCCACGTTGTCACAGAGCACTCCGGCTCGGGCCTTCATCACCTCGTTGCTCACCAGCAGGAAGTCGTCCCCGAGAGCCTCGCGGCACGAAGCCGCGACGTCGGTGGTCTTGCCTCCCGGAGCGGCACAGAGGTCAAGCACGCGCAAGCCTCCCTCACCGGGGGAAGCCAGCGCCAGTTTCCGGAAAACGTGTCCGACATACATCGCGGACGAGTCCTGAACATAATAGCATCCCGCGTGGAAGAGCGGGTCGAGAGTGAACAACGGCCGGTTTTCCAGGATACGCCCCCAGCGGCTCCACGGAACCGGAGTCCCCTGCGGCCCGAAGCCGCCCTTGAAAGGATTGAGCCGTATCGAGACTGAAGCCTCCCCCATCATCAGAGCATCCCCTCCGGCATCCGGGGCATCTTGCCCTCCGATATGTCCACAAGAGACTCGACAGCCTTGTCCAGCGCCTGCTGAATCTTGCCGCCGAGCATGGTCTTCATCATGAAGTTGAGATTGGCGTCCAGCACTATGCTGAAATCCGTCTTGCCCGGCAGCGTGGAAGGCTCGAAATGCAGGGCTCCGACGAACTCCACAGGAGACTCGACACTTATGATGCGGATCAGGCGATAGGGCTGCCTTTCATCGATTTTCACCGCAATGGTGAAGCCCTGGACAGTTATCTTGAGGTTGTCATAGTCCGCACTTATCTCGGCTTTCTGCTGCTCGGGCATAAGCCTTGAGAAGTTGCTCATGTCGCAGAACGCCATGTAAAGCTCTTCCGGGCTCTTGGAGACCTGGCCGTGCCTGCTTGTATAATGTGCTGTCATATTTCGCGTTTATTTGTTACTTTTGCAACAATGCAAATATAATCATTTTCCGATGCACCGAATATACTTCGAGAAACGCTGCATAATCATCTGCGGGCCGGACGAACCGGCCCTGTCGGACCCGAACTCCGTCGAGTTCCACTTCGGGGAGACCGTCAGCATCCACGCCCTCGTGTCCATGTTCGAGGCTTCGGAGTCCTTGAGCCGCATATACATACCTACGGACAACACCGGATGGACATACCGCAGGGTCTGCGCGGAGTTCCGGGAGGTGGACGCGGCCGGAGGTCTGGTCTCCAACAGGCGCGGAGACTATCTGCTCATAAGGCGCGGGGGCCTGTGGGATCTTCCGAAGGGCCACCGCGAAGAGGGGGAGGACATCAGCGTCACGGCCCTGCGCGAAGTTCAGGAGGAGACGGGGGTCGATCAGCTTGAGCTTGAGGATCTCATCTGCGTCACGGACCACTGCTATCTACGCAACGGGATATGGCACCTCAAGCACACCTGGTGGTACAATATGCTTTATACGGATCCGGTGGACCTGACCCCGCAGCGCGACGAGGACATCACGAAAGCGGCATGGGTGGCGAGGTCGAGCCTGCCTTCCTTTCTGAAAAACACCTATCCGTCCATCATCGAAGTCTTCCGCGAAGCGAAAGTGTGAAACTTTTTGCCCGATTCGCCCGTATAATAAAAGTATATAATTGCGAATCCGATATGAAACTCTCACAATTCGATTTTGAACTGCCCAAGGAAAGCATCGCCAGAGAACTGATGCCTGAAGTCGACGGACACGTCCAATGGAGGGATGAATGCCGCATGATGGTGCTCCACAAGGACAGCGGAGAAATCGAGCACCGCAGATTCAAGGACATCATAGAATACTTCGGCAAGGGAGACCGCTTCGTGCTCAACGACACCAAGGTATTCCCCGCGAGACTTCTCGGCAAGAAGGAGAAGACGGGTGCCGACATCATGGTGTTCCTGCTCCGGGAGCTCAACAGGGAGCAGCGGCTGTGGGACGTGATCGTGGATCCGGCACGCAAGATCCGCATCGGCAACAAGCTCTACTTCGGCGACGACGACAGCATGGTGGCGGAAGTGATTGACAACACGACCTCGCGCGGCAGGACGCTCAGGTTCCTCTATGACGGACCATACGAGGAGTTCAAGGCGGCCCTTTTCGCCCTCGGCAAGACGCCCGTCCCGGACTGGGTCAAGGAAAGCCCGGACGAGAAAGACGTCGAGGAATTCCAGACCATCTTCGCCACCCACGAGGGAGCCGTCTCAGCTCCGGCCGCCGGGCTGCATTTCAGCAGGGAGCTTTTCAGCAGAATGATTCTCAAGGACATAGACAAGACCTTCATCACTGTCCACATGGGCATCGGCCACTTCCGCACGGTAGATGTCGAGGACCTCTCGAAGCACAAGATGGACGGTGAGAGATTCATCATCAGCGAGCAGGCCGCGAGCGAGATCAATTCCACCAAGAGGGCCGGGCACAAGATCTGCGCCATCGGGGTCACCGTCATACGGGCTCTCGAGACCAACGTGACCACCGAAAGGGAGGTGAGGGCTGCGGACAGCTGGACCAACAAGTTCATCTTCCCTCCGTACAATTTCTCGATTCCGGACGCCATAGTGTCGAACTTCCACCTGCCCGAGTCCACAATGCTGATGACGGTGGCGGCTTTCGGCGGCTTCGACAAAGTGATGAACGCCTACGACGTCGCTCTGAAAGAAGGCTACAAATTCGGTCCTTACGGAGATGCGATGCTGATAGTCTGAAAATTCTGCCTATCTTTGCCCATCACTTGAATTATGAGAAATGGACAAAGAAGAACTCAGGATTGTCAGCGCGATAGCGCTCAACGCCATTTTCGGCAGCCGGCCGCAGATCGCCTCCGGCATCACGGAGACTTTCAACTCGGCGGAAGAGATTTTTTCCCTCACAGAAAAGGAGCGCACGGAGATTTTCGGGCCGTGGAGCAAATTCACCCCCGTCTCGTGGCAGGGCGCTCTTGAAGCCGCCCGTAGAGAATACCTCGACCTCTCGGGACGGGGAATCAGTTTCATAAGCATTTTCGACAGGGAAGCCTATCCCCCGCTGCTGCGGGAATGCCCCGATGCTCCCCTCCTCCTTGATATAAGAGGGAATCCGGCCGCACTCCTGAATCCGCATCCCATATCGATAGTCGGGACAAGAGACATGGACAGCTATGGCCGGGACTGGTGCGTAAAAACCGTCAGGGGACTCTCCGCTGCAGCGGAAAAGCCATTGATTGTCAGCGGACTCGCTTTCGGAGTTGACATCACGGCACACATGGCCGCCCTCTCCTGCGGGCTTCCGACCGTGGCGGTCATTCCCGTGGGGATAGAACGGATTTATCCCTCCGCCCACAGGGTCGCGGCGGAGAAAATCATCTCCGCCGGAGGAGCCGTCGTCACCGATTACCCGCCCGGAACAATCCCCATGCCCTACAATTTCCTACGCCGCAACCGCATCATCGCGGGGCTGTCCACCGCGACCTTCCTCGTCGAGTCCCGCCGCAAGGGCGGAGGGATGATGACGGCAAGACTCGCATTCGGCTACGGCAGGACGGTGCTGGCCCTCCCGGGAAGGATAGACGACCCGAGGTCCTCGGGCTGCAACTCCTTGATAGCGGAGAAAGTCGCCGAAGCTTTCACGGGGACGGAAGCCCTCGCAGACGCCTGCGGACTCGGCGCCTTGACATCCTCCCGACCTGCCAGAGCGGAAGACGCGTTTCGGGAGAGGCTCTCCGGACGCCTGAGTGACAAGGAGATACAGCAGCTTCTCAAGATTTTCAAGGCCATACGCTCCAGCCGGGGAATCTCCGTCAGCACCCTTTCGGAAGAGCTGGGGACGGACTATTCGACCATGTCCAGAGCCGTCTGCCTGCTGGAAAGCGAAGGATTTATCTGCACCGATGTGCTCCAGAGGTGTAGTATCAATGCCAATTTTGCTTAATTTTGCAACGTATGGAATTCATCGACACGCATACGCACAATTCCGACCGGGCCTACGCCGGCTGCGAGGACGAGGTGATCCGCCGCGCGCAGCAGGCCGGAGTGTCCGCCCTGATACAGGCGGACATCGACTCTTCGGAGCGGGCGGGGACGTATGCCCTCAGCGAGAGATACCCCGGACTTCTATACAATATGTTGGGGCTCTACCCCGGTTCGGTGGACAAGCGCTGGCGGGAAGAAATCGACGCCCTCCTGCCGTGGAGGGACAAGGGCCCCGTAGCCGTCGGTGAAATCGGGCTGGATTACCACTACGGGGAGGAATTCCGCGAGGAGCAGAAAGAGGCGTTCCGCACACAGCTGGAGCTCGCGTCCGAATGGGACCTGCCCGTCAACATCCACCTCCGGGACGCCACGGAAGACTTTTTCTCCATTATCAAGGATTGCGCTCACCTGCACCTCAGAGGCAACCTGCACGCTTTCGGAGGAAGTTATGAGATGTTCGACAGACTCTCCCGGCTCGGAGACTGGTATGTCGGCATCGGAGGGACGGTCACTTTCAAGAAGTCCAGGATCGGCGAAGACGTCGCAAGGATCCCGCTGGAGCGCATTCTTCTGGAGACGGACGCGCCATATCTCACGCCGGTCCCGCATCGCGGAGAGCGCAACGAAAGCGCTTTCCTGCCTCTGATAGCCGAGTTCATCGCCTCTCGCAAGGCTCTGCCGACGGAAGAGGTCGCCCGCGTCACCACCTCAAACGCAAAAAAACTGTTTTCGATATGATGTTCAACCTCTTCAAGAAAGCGAAACCGTGCCGGCGCGCCGTCCTCCTCATATATACGGGCGGCACCATCGGGATGAAGGAAGACCCGGCGGACGGGACGCTCAAGCCGTTCGACTTCAGCGCCCTGATGAAAGAAGTTCCCGAACTGCGCAAGTTCGGTCTGGACATCGACACCTACAGTTTTTCTCCCCTCATCGATTCTTCTGACGTGGAGCCTTCGCTCTGGCAGTCTCTCGCCTCTCTCATCAAGGAGAGGTACGACGACTATCTCGGCTTCGTGATCCTTCACGGCACGGACACGATGTCATACAGCGCCTCGACGCTCAGCTTCATGCTCGACGGCCTGGACAAGAGCGTCATCTTCACGGGAAGCCAGCTCCCGATTGGACGGCCCCGGACGGACGGCAAGGAGAATCTGATTTCGGCCGTTGAAATCGCCACCGCCCGCGACATCCAGGGCAGGGCCATCGTGCCGGAAGTGTGCATCTACTTCAACTCCAAGCTTCTGCGCGGCAACCGCAGCACCAAGGTCAACGCCACCGGCTTCGACGCGTTCAGTTCCCCCAACTACCCGCCGCTCGCATCGGCCGGGATAAGCATCAAGTACAACAGCAGCTACATCCACTATCCGCCGGGCGGGCGCAGGGATTTCTCCGTGCACACCTCCTTGGACACGAGGGTGTCCATCCTGAAAATCCACCCCGGGATAACCGAACAGGCGGTGAGGGACATCCTGTTGGGTAGCGGCACCAGGGCGGTGATTCTGGAGACCTACGGGGCGGGCAACGCCATTTCCAAAGACTGGTTCCTCAAAATCGTCCGGGAGGCCGACAGGATGGGCAAGGTGCTGCTCAACGTCACGCAATGCCTCAGCGGGGACGTCAACATGGACATCTACGCCACTGGGCGCAAGCTCAAGGATGCAGGAGTCATCTCCGGACACGACGTCACCACCGAAAGCGCGCTAGGCAAACTCTTCTATCTGATGGGCAATTACGCCGACAACGACAAGGTGAAAAGCCTTTTGGAGAAGAATCTGAAAGGCGAAATCTCAAAATAATTGTTGAATAATGAAATTTAATTGTTAAATTGCGCTGATTTTAGACA
>CAVGYS010000008.1:8798-16984 GCA_963633505.1 Oscillibacter sp. MSJ-31 | reverse complement strand
CGAGATTGCGAATGCCGAGGCTACAATCAACGTAAGGGTTGTGGACATCAGAACCGGAGCCACACCGACTTCAGGTGCTACCATCACTGCCAGCGCCGGTACGGTTTCAGGCAGCGTGGTCACTATCTCTGGCAAACCTGCCATTTCTGCTCAGACTGTCAACGTTACCGTTACATATAAGGCTGACTACATGACCGACTCTCAGTCAAAGTCCGAGTCTGTCAAGGTTTTCGCCCTTCGTGCCGGCGGCAAGGCTTCTTATGACGTGACTGTCATCGTTGGCTACACTGATTCAGATTACAGCTTCACTTGCAAGGAGACCAAGGCCGGCGAGTCAGTCGAGACCACCGTTTACTTCACTCCGAGCGACTCTCATGCCGAGACCCACAGCCACGACGGCGGCGTATGGGTAAGGAACAACACCGAGTTCATTCTTACTGGAAGCGTGGCATGGAGCTCATACAACGGATCTTACGCTACCGTAAAGGGTAGTGTCAACGATTCTTACAAGGAGATTGTCGATGCTTTCGTTCAGGCCAACACCTACAACTATGAGAACGGCAAGTTCGTCGCCACCGAGATGGAGCCTCTCTACCTTACGGTGTCCGCATATTGCTACTACACCGCTTTCCAGACCTATACGAAGGTTAACGGCACCGAGTACACCCTGTATGCCGAGAAGGATGGCGTGGTTCCGTTCGAGATCGGTACTTTCGTTGTGAATTCAATCAAGTCTTCAAGCGCGGAGTACAAGGAGATGGAAGATCCTAACGCACACGGACACTACGTACAGGGTCACGGACATGCTCACGGTCACGGAACTGACAACGCCGGTGGTGGAATCGTCATCTCCGAGTAGTTTCCGGACAGTCCTTTGTTAAACGAAAAAACGAATTAAAGATATGAAACTTAAAGTTATCGCATTGTCTATCGCAATGACTGCGGCCTGCGTTGCCGCAAATGCTCAGGCAAGCTCTAAGTGCAATGACGTCTTCGTGGGCGGCGGTGTAGGTATCGCCTCACCTCTCACCCCGGGCTTCAACACTCCCGCTTTCTATGCAAACCTTCAGGTCGGCAAATATATCACTCCGGTTTGGGGAGTACGTGGCGTAGTCGGCGGTCCGTTCCTTTCACTTGACGCCAACGACGGGAACGCCACTCTGCTTGACGGTTCCGTGAAGGCTTTCAAGAACAAGACTTTCGGTGAGCTCAATCTTGACGGAATGTTCAATATCACCAACGTTTTCGCTGATGATCTCGCAAAATTCAACGTTTACCTCTTCGCAGGTCCTACCCTCAACTTCTCAAGCGTGGGAAGCCAGTTCGTGGCTCCTGACGATCAGGCCGCTGACGTGTTCCTCGTAGAGGAGTGCGATGATTTCAAGGTTCGCGCCGGTGCTACCGCAGGTCTTGGTCTCGCATACGACATCACCAAGGCTTTCGCTCTCGGAGTTGAGGCCCGTTTCGGCATCACCCCTTCTATCTTCGGTGACGCTGATGCATACCGCAAGGCTGCCGGAACCACCCGCATCGCTCTCAACGGCGTATGGACCATCGGTGGAAAGCGTGGCAAGGTCGCTCGCGCCGCCGCTGCTGCCGCTGAGGCCGGCTACATCTCCAAGGAAGCTGCCGAGGCTCTCGCAAACGAGGCTGTAGAGAAGAATCCTAAGATCGTCGAGAAGATCGTCGAGAAGGAAGTTGTAAAGCAGGTTGAGAAGCTTGTCAACAACGAGGTTCCTGCCTCTACCGCAATTTTCTTCGAGATTGGCAAGGCTACCCTCACCAGCAAGGACAAGGCTCGCATCAAGCTCTATGCAGAGTCCATCAACAACACCAAGGATAACAGCGTATATGTTGTCAACGGTTATGCCGACAAGAAGACCGGTAGCGCCAAGGGCAACCAGAAGCTTTCTGAGAAACGTGCCGAGGCTGTTTACAAGGCTCTCGTCGAGGCCGGTGTAGATCCAAGCAGACTTGAGAAGCAGGCATTCGGTGGAGTTGACGCTCTCTTCTTCAACAACACCGTGCTCTCTCGCACCGTCATCATCAAGAAGAAATAATCCGAGAGGATTCCATACATAGCGAAAGGCTCCGGGCTTTGAACCCGGGGCCTTTTGTTTGTATGGTTCTTTTCGTACCTTTGCGGGTTCGTATATTTTAGAAAATTTTCAGACAGCATGAACTGCATAGCGAAATTTGAGGAGATTTATCATAAGTCTCCCGGAGACGTGGCCTTTTGTCCGTACCGCGTGTGTCCTGTAGGCGCACATTCTGACCATCAGCTCGGCAAAGTGACCGGCTTCGCCATCGACAAAGGCATCAATATAGCATTCAGCCCCAAATACAACGGAGTCGTGGAGCTTGCGTCGCTACAGTTCGAGAAGCGCGCGCAGTGGCACGTGCGTGACGTGTTCGAGACCAAGAGGGGTGACTGGGCCGATTACCTTCGAGGGGCGACCATTGAGCTTTCCGCGATTTATCCCCTCAGGAACGGCGTCAGCGGTGTCATCGAGGGCAGTCTCCCTATCGGGGGTCTCTCCTCTTCCGCGGCCGTCACCATCGCTTTCGTCTCCGCCCTCTGCAAGGTCAACGACATCCGTCTCGCCCCGCTTGAGATAATCGAGATTGCGCTTCGCGCCGAACTCAATTACGTGGGCGTTTCTGTCGGAAAGCTCGACCAAAGCTGCGAAGTGTACTCCAAAGCCGGGCACCTTCTCTATCTTGACACGCTTGACGACAGCTATGAGCTGATTCCCTCTCCGAAGAGTATGAAACCCTGGAAGGTGGGAATATTTTTCTCCGGCCTTGAGCGCAATCTCGCCGGCAGCAAATACAATATGAGGGTGGATGAGGTGCGCAGTGCCGCCTACGCGCTCAAGGCCTATTCCGGAATGGAATACGGCAAGTTCAACGAGACCTATATGCGGGAAGTCCCTTTTGAGATTTACGAGGCATACAAGGACCGTCTGCCATTCAATTGGCGCAAGCGCGCCGAGCACTGGTTCACGGAGTTCGACCGTGTCGAAAGGGCGGCGGAGGCCTGGAGAAAAGGGGATATCGAAGAGTACGGCCGCATCTCCACGGCCAGCGGAGAGTCTTCCATCAACAATTGGGAGACTGGTTCTCCGGAGCTCAAGACCCTGTATGAAGTGATAGTCCGGCAGGAGGGGGTATATGGCGGCCGCTTCAGCGGAGCCGGTTTCAAGGGCTGCTGCATGGCGCTGATCGATCCGTCTTTCGAGGAGAGCATCGCCGCGAACGTCGAAAGGGATTATCTGGCCGTATTCCCTCAGCTTCGGGACAAATATCTTTATTGCGGCTGTGAAACCGCAGACGGAGTGAAATTATGAAATGTCTGATACTTGCTGCGGGCTATGCTACCCGCCTCTATCCGCTGACCGAGAATTTCCCGAAGCCTCTGCTGAAGGTTGGGGAGAAGACCATACTTGACTATCTCATCGACGACCTCCGTGGCGGAGGGGCCGCGGATGGTTTCGTGGTGATTTCCAACCACAAGTTTGCCGACATCTTCCGCCGTTGGGCGCCCGAACGGGTGGAGGTGGTCGATGACGGCACTTCCACGAACGAGACTCGACTCGGGGCGGTGTGCGATATCCGTTTCGCAATCGAAAGCCTGCATCTCAATGAGGACCTGCTCGTCATAGCGGGGGACAACGTCCTGGATTTCAGCCTCTGCGATTTCGTGTCCTACGCAAAAGACAGGAAGGCTTCCTGCGTGATGCGCTATTTCGAAGCGGACAGCGCGCGTCTGAGCAGGAGCGGCGTGCTTGAAGTGGCCGATGGTGACGACAGGGTGCTATCCATGGAAGAAAAGCCCGCGAATCCGAGAAGTCATTGGTGCTGCCCGCCTTTCTACTACTACACTGCCGCTGACGCCGCCCTCATCCCGAAAGCCGTTGCCGAAGGTTGCGCTACCGACGCCCCGGGGTCGTTCGTGTCCTGGCTCGCTTCCGCAAGTCCAGTCTATGCGATGCAGATGCCGGGCCGGAGATATGATGTCGGCAGCCTTGAGAGTTATCGGGAGGTTTGCGAGACATTCCGCAAGAATTCAAAACAAATTTAGTATATTTGCGAACAATGTATCGCGTACGGCCATTATGCATGAGGATTTGAATGGATTGAGATCGAATATCGCGAGGCTGATAGCTTTGTACGAGGCGGAGAAGCAGAGAGCGGATTCCCTCGCCGTCAGACTCTCGGCAAGCGAGGTTGAGGTGCGCAGATACGAAGAGCAGATTGCTGATTTGAACCTTCGAATAGATAAGCAGCGGCTGACGAGCGCGTTTCTTGCCGGAGACGACAAGGAACAGGCAAGAGAGAAGATAAGCCGTCTGATAGGGGAGATCGACAGTATAAAACTCTTGGAGAGTTGACATGGGACAGAGCATCAAACTTAAGATAGCCGGCAGGGAGTATTCCCTCACGGCGTCTTCCGAAGAGCAGGAAAGCTTGATGCGTCTCGCGGCCAAGGACGTGAACGAGATGTTGGACAGATTCAACGGGCAGTTCATCGAGACGGATATGATTGACAAGTTCGCGTTCGTAGCCGTACAGGAGGCGGTAGGGAAGTTTTATATGAAAGCCAAGCTCCTGCGGATGGGGGAGGACGTGAGTTCGCTCTCTTCCGAGTTGAAGGCATATTTGGAGGGGATTGATAAAAAATAGCCGTCAGGCCCATCTTCTGAAAACAACAGGTTCTTCGGAACAGGGATCGCTCGCTCCGGGGAAGGCAGGCCCGCTTGACGGGAAGCCCGATACGGGACGGAACCCAAATCTTATTCAGAGGGTTTTTCTGAAAGTTCGGCTGACGGCTTTTTTTGTTTGTGATACAGTGTCTGCATGAGATGTGTGCAGGTGCTGTTTTTTTGATTATTGTTATTTAAAATATTTGTAATTATGTGGATATACTTTATTCTTGCGGCTATTGCCGGCGCGGCTGTCGGTGTGGGGGCATATATGTTCATCTCCCGCAAAGTTTCAGCCGGGAAGGCCGATGCTATCATAGAAAAGGCGAAGAACGATGCCGAAAACATCAAGCAGCAGAAGATTCTGCAGGCTAAGGAAAAGTTCCTTCAGCTCAAAAGCGAGCATGAGAAGGAGGTGAACTCCAAGAACTCCGAGCTCCGCGACCGTGAAAACAACATCAAATCCCGCGAAGGTCAGCTCAAGGAGCAGGCCGGCGAACTCAACCGCAAGCAGCGCGATCTGGAATCCCAGAAAGGGCAGCTCAACGCCCAGAGGCAGAAGCTCGAGGTCAAGCTGGAAGAGTGCGATACGGTGAGAGCCCAGGTCAACAAGGAGTTGGAGAACATCGCCGGCATGAGCGCGGAAGAGGCCAAAAAGATGCTCGTCGAGAACATGAAGGCTGAGGCGCGCTCCGAAGCTCAGGCCTACATCAACGATACGATGGACGAGGCCAGGCTCAACGCAGCCAAGGAGGCCAAGCGCATCGTCATAAACACCATACAGCGTACCGCCACGGAAACGGCCATCGAAAACGCCGTGACCACTTTCCCGATTGAGAGCGATGAGGTGAAGGGACGCATCATCGGTCGTGAGGGACGCAACATCCGTGCGCTTGAAGCGGCTACCGGGGTCGAAATCGTCGTGGATGACACGCCGGATGCCATATTGATCTCCGCTTTCGATCCTGTCCGCAGGGAGATTGCGCGCCTGTCTCTGCACCAGCTGGTCATCGACGGCCGCATCCACCCGGCCCGCATCGAGGAGGTCGTGGGCAAGGTGAGCAAGCAGCTTGAGGATGAGATTCTCGAGACCGGCAAGAGGACTTGCATAGACCTTGGCATTCACGGGCTCAATATCGAGCTGGTCAAGCTCATAGGGCGCATGAAATATCGTTCTTCCTATGGCCAGAACCTTCTGCAACACTCGCGTGAGGTGGCCAACATCTGCGCCATCATGGCTGCGGAACTTGGCCTGAACCCTAAGGCTGCCCGGAGGGCAGGACTCCTCCACGATATCGGAAAGGTGAGCGACAGCGAGCCTGAGTACCCTCACGCCATCCTCGGCGCCAAGCTGGCCGAGCAGTACAAGGAGCGTCCGGAAATCTGCAACGCCATTGGCGCGCACCACGAGGAGATGGAGATGACATCCATCTATGCTCCGCTCGTACTTGTGGCCGATGCCATATCCGGCGCCCGTCCGGGAGCCCGCCGGGAGGTGATAGAGTCTTATATCAAGCGGCTCAAGGGGATGGAGGATCTCGCCGCTTCATATCCGGGAGTCACCAAATCCTACGCCATACAGGCCGGACGCGAGCTTCGCGTGATAGTCGGGGCCGAGGAGGTCTCCGATGAGCAGGCCGCCCGTCTGTCCGTGGACATCGCCCAGCGCATTCAGGACGAGATGACTTATCCTGGTCAGGTCAAGATCACGGTGATAAGGGAGACCCGCTCCGTGGCGATTGCCAAATAATTGACTTGGCTGAACATGCTGGGACTTCTGATAGCATTCTCCCTCCTCCAGGTCACGCCGAACGTGACCTGGAAGTCCGAGGTCGAGGAATCCGCCTCCGGAAACCGTATCGTGCTTACCGGAGAGATTCGCAAGGGGGTTGACCACATCTATGGCACGGTGGACATCTCCTCATGTCAGGGAAATGATTGTTTCTCGCCGGAAGAGTTTGAGTTTGACCACTATCTCAAGTCCGCTTCAGTGCCGTCATTCGGCGCTTCCGCCTCTTCCGCACAGGCCGCAGCTCCTAAGGCAGCTTCGGTCGCAAACGTGCACGCTACGGGGGCTGAATCCCAGGGCGGGGAGGGCCGCACTTCCTTGTGGGCTCTTGTGCTCGAAGCGATTCTCTGGGGCTTTGCCATGCTGCTGACGCCGTGCGTTTTCCCTATGGTGCCGATGACCGTCTCGTTTTTCATGAAGGGGAGCGAGACCAGGTCCAAGGGGCGTTTCAAGGCGTTCATGTACGGACTATTCATAGTCCTGCTCTATACCGTGCCGATTTCACTGATCATCGGTGTCACCTGGGTGGTGGGAGGCAGCGGCGTGACTGCCGACATCTTCAACTGGCTCGCCACCCACTGGCTTCCTAACATCATTTTCTTTGTCGTGTTCATGCTGTTCGCGGCCAGCTTCTTCGGCGCTTTTGAAATCACCCTGCCGTCCAAGTGGACCAACGGGGCGGACAAAAAGAGCGACGGGAAGGGGCTCGGAGGAATTTTCTTCCTGGCCCTGACTCTGGTTCTCGTGAGCTTCAGCTGCACGGGTCCCATAGTCGGTACTGTCTTGATAAAGAGCACGCAGGGGGAGTTCTGGGCTCCTATGATCACGATGCTCGCGTTCAGCGTGGCCTTCGCACTGCCGTTCACCTTGCTTGCGCTCTTCCCGTCGCTTCTCAAGAAGCTTCCGAAGAGCGGCGGATGGCTGAATTCCGTCAAGGTCGTGCTCGGCTTCATCGAGGTGGCGCTCGGTCTGAAATTCTTGAGCGTGGCGGATCAGACATATCACTGGCATATCCTCGACAGGGAAGTGTATCTCGCGATATGGATCGTGGTGTTCTCGCTGCTCGGGCTCTATCTGCTCGGCAAGCTCCGTTTCCGCAACGATTCCCCGCTTGAATATCTCTCCGTCAAGAGGCTGATGCTCTCCATAATATGCTTCGCGTTCGTGGTGTATATGATTCCGGGCATGTGGGGCGCGCCGCTCAAGGCTCTTTCCGGTTATCTCCCGCCGCTGGAGACACAGGATTTCGTCCTTGGAGGCTCGTCCGCGGGAGTCTCTTCCGGGCGGGAAGAAAGTTCGTCCGGCGCCACCCTCACGATTGCGCACGGTCTGAAGGCTTACGACAATGTCGATGACGCTCTGTCGGAGGCCAGACGCAGCGGCAAGCGCGTGTTCGTGGACATTACCGGGCATGGCTGTGTGAACTGCCGCGAGATGGAGGCACGCGTATGGTCGGATCCGGCCGTGTTGCGCTCGTTGAAGGAGGACTTTGTCATCGTCGCCCTCTATGTGGATGATAAGACCGCTCTGCCGGAATCGCGGTGGATTACCAATGACAGCGGCAAGCTTCTCAAGGAAGTGGGAAGGGTCAACTCGTACGTCGCCCTGAAACGCTTCGGGGTGAACTCGCAGCCGAATTACTTCATCTTGGACGGCGACGGGAATATCCTCAAGGGGCCGAGGGCCTATAA
>CAVGYS010000008.1:0-8788 GCA_963633505.1 Oscillibacter sp. MSJ-31 | reverse complement strand
TAATCTGGACGTGGAAGACTATCTGGAATTCCTCTCCAGATGACGATCTGGAAAAAGTGCAGCCGGCCTCACAAGGGGCCGGCCTTATTTGCCACAATTGGGGCGCGTCAGATGGATGAGACCATCCTCGTGAACAGCTCCGACATCTTTTCGGCCGCCATGTCGGCCTGTTTCACCACGTCGTCTCCGTCGTTGAAGTTCTTCTCCACATTGAGGAAGTTGGACTTGTTGGTGACCACCGACATCCCGAAGACCCTGATTCCGGAGTGCCGGGCCACGATGACTTCCGGGATGGTGGACATACCCACGAGGTCCGCTCCCGTGGAGTGGTAGAAGCGCACTTCCGCCGGAGTTTCGTAGGTCGGGCCCGTGCTGCCGAAATAGACCCCCTTCTTCACCGGGATGCCGAGTTCGTTGCAGACGTTTTCGACGAGGGCCTGGAGTTTGAGGTCGTAGGCGCAGGTCATGTCCGGGAACCTCGGACCGAATTCGTCAAGGTTGGGCCCGATGAGCGGGTTCGGCATCATGCTGATGTGATCCCGGATGATCACGAGATCCCCCACCTTGAAATCGGGATTGCAGGCTCCGGCCGCATTGGAGACGAAGAGGTACTGGACGCCGAGCAACTTCATCACCCGTATGCCTATGGTTACGAGCTCCATCGGATAGCCTTCGTAGTAGTGGAAGCGGCCCTGCATGGCGATGACCTGCTTGCCGCCGAGCTCTCCGAAAATGAAGTTCCCCTTGTGGCCGATGGCCGTCGAGACCGGGAAGCCGGGAATCCCGGCATACGGAATCACCGTAGGATTCTCAATCTTGTCGGCAAGTTTCCCCAGACCGCTTCCGAGCACGATTCCGAATTTCGGAATGCGCCCGTCGATTGCTGCTCTTACGTGGTTTGCGGCATCGTGGATTCGTTTGATTCTATCGTCCATAAATTATTTTCGTCTATTGATTCTGGATAGTACTTTGCGCGCTTGCGAGAGTATCTCTTTCTCTCCCTCTATCTCTCTGTGTCTCATTAGGAAACGGCCGTTGCATATCACCGAGTCGATGCAGTCCGAGTGGGCTGAATAGACGAGGTTCGCAAGGAAAGGCCCTTCCGAGAGGAAGAACGTGTTGTCGGTGTCGATTATGCTGATGTCAGCCGCTGCGCCCGGCTCGATGCGCCCTCCGTTGAATTTCAATGCTCTGGCTCCGTTTATGGTGGCCATATCGAGAAGCTCCGGCAGCGGAAGGGCGGACGGATCCTCTCTCCACGCCTTCTGGAAGATGGCGCTGGTCTTCATCGCTTCGAGCATGTCGAGGTTGTTGGAGGAGGCGCAGCCGTCGGTGCCGAGGCAGATGTTGATGCCCGCATCCCGCATCTCGTTGTAGTAGAATCGGTAACCTGACGCGAGCTTGGCGTTGGAGTTGATGTTATGTACGCAGTTGACGCCCCTGCGGGCGAGTATCTCGATGTCGTGCGGCGTTACCCACAGCGTGTGGGCGGCGATGATCCGTTCGGAGAGAATTCCCAGACGGTCAAGGTATTCCACCGGAGTCAGTCCTCCGTGGGCAGCCTTGCAGTCCTCCACTTCCTTGCGGGTTTCACAGAGGTGGATGTGGAGGTTGAGAGAATGCCTGTCCGCATAGTCGGCGGCCCAGAGCATCATCTCCTCTCTCACCGAATAGATGGCATGGAACGCCAGTCCGTAGATGAGTCCCGAGGTGTCCGAAGAGAGGAAGGGCTCGCTTTTCGCCTCGCACTGGGCTTTCTGCCTTTCCGATTCTTCAGGATCCCCCTTGTCCATTATGTCATAGCCCGTGGCTATGCGCAGCCCCATCTCCGAGGCCGCTTTGACGGAGGCGTCGAAAAACCAGTATTGGTCATTGAAAGTGGTCGTCCCGGTCCGGATCATCTCTATGCAGGCGACCTTCGTGGCCCAATAGACATATTCGGCATCCAGATTCTCCTCGGCTTTCCAGATGCTGTCGAGCCATTCGTGGAAGAGCATGTCCTCGCCGAGGCCCCGCATCAGGGACATGGGAGAGTGCGTATGCATGTTGATGAAGCCTGGCAAAGCGACTTTGCCGGAGCAGTCCATTATCTCAACGTCTCCGGCAAGCTCCCAATCCGCACGTGAACCGGAAGGCTCTATTTTGGATATCAGACCCTTACATATCAGTATGTCTTTCCTTGAGCCTTCTAAAGTGATGTCCTTGAGAAGAATCGCGCCCATTAAAGGTCCTCGAATTCGAAGTCGGCGTCATCCTCCGCTTTCCTTTGAGGAATCTCGCCGTGGAAACAGTTGTCCTTGATGTAGGCTATCACGTCCGTCAGGCCTTCGGCGAATTTCTCGAAGTCCTCCTTGTAGAGGAAGATCTTGTGCTTGTCGTAGGTGTAGCTCCCGTCGGAGTTCGTCCTGCGCTTGCTTTCCGTTATCGTGAGGTAGTAGTCCTTGTTTCCCTTGGTCGTCTTGACGTCAAAAAAGTATGTACGCTTCCCCGCCCTGACGGGCTTGGAGAAAACATCCTCTCCGTCGCGGCTGTCAAACCTGGACTGATCATAATCATCTCTGTACATAACAACTTTTTATGTTTTAGCTTTGCAAAATTAGAACATTTTATGGATTACTTGCTATCTTTGCGCATTAATTTTGTTTGAAAGTATGCTCAACCGCAGAATTCTCCGTACAAAGGTGTTCAAGACCATATACAGCTACGCGGAAAATCCCGGTATGACCCTCAAAGAGGCCGAGGCTGTGCTCGGACTTGCCTGCGAGTCGACCAGAGACCTGTATCTGTTTCTCCTCTCTGTCGTCGGCCCTCTCACCGCAGAGGCCAGGGCTCGCATCGAGTCCGCCCGCGCCAAGTTCAACCCTACCGAAGAGGAGCTCAATCCCAATCTGAAGTTCGTCGAGAACCGTATTGCCCCGCTTCTTGCGGACGACCCGGATTTCTCGAAGCTCATAGCTAAGAAGAAATTCTCGTGGGAGCAGCACGACATGTTCATCCGCCGCCTGTATGAGAGCGTCCGTTCGCGGAAGTATTTCAACGATTATCTCCAGAGCGGGGAGAGCAGTCTCAAGGAGGATGCCCGCCTCTGGGCCAGGATATTCGAAAGGGAGTTTGAAGACAATCCGGCTCTTTCCGAAATTCTCGAGGAGATGTCCATATACTGGAACGATGATCTCGGATATGCCCTGAGCTGGTGCTGCCGTTCCATCCGTAGTCTGGGCGACGGCGACAGGTGGAATCTGCCCCCGCTTTATCAGAGTTCGCTCGCAGGCAAGGAGAACTATTCCGATGACCGTCAGTTCTCCCTGATGCTGCTCCGGACTGCTTATGCCGGGTATGAGCGTTTTTCCTCCAATGTGGCGGAGCTCACCCCGAAGTGGAACCGCGACCGCCTGTGTACAACCGACCTCGTGCTCATCGTGTGTGGAGAGGCGGAGGCCGAGGCTTTCCCCCAGACTCCGATCCGGATCATCATAAACGAGTACGTCGAAATCTCCAAATATTACAGCACGCCGGACAGCAGCGGCTTCGTCAACGGCTTGCTGGACAAACTGATAAACAAACACTAATAAAAGAATAAAATGATTGTGACCGTTTTGCAGACAGCCGCACCGGCGGCGAACGCGGGAGGAAGCAGCCTCTCGATGTGGATAATGCTTATCCTTATCTTCGTTGTAATGTGGTTCTTCATGATCCGTCCGCAGCGCAAGCAGCAGAAGGCTCTCGAGGAGATGCGCCGCTCGCTGAAGAAAGGGGACAGGGTGATAACCGCCGGCGGAATCTACGGCGTCGTCGCCGACGTCGATGAGCGTACCGTGCTCGTCAAGGTTGACGGCGAGGTGAAACTCCGCGTGGACAAATCATCCATCCAGAAAGACATGTCCGCCCAGGCCCCGTCTCAGCCGCAGGAGAAGAAGTAGTCCGCAGTGAAGAGCCATTGGGTACAGCTTCTGTTCTGCCTTATGCTCTCGTCCGGCATCTGGCTCATTCATAATCTGTCTCAGACATATGTGAATCTTGTCAGCGTGCCGGTCGTGGCTGAAAGCAATCTGCCCGGACACGCGGGTCAGTCCTCGTCCGACGCGACGATAAGCGCCATGGTCAGGGGCTCCGGATTCCGGCAGGCCGGACTTTCGCGCCGTCATCGCCGTCCGGAGAGGGTTGTCTTCAACGCCGCCGATTTCCGGCAGGAGGGGGACAATCTCTTCGTGATTCCCGTGCCCAAGCTCTATGAATATGCCTCAGCCATTTTCGGGGAGGGGATTTCAGTGGAGTCTTTCGTGTCCGAAGCGCCCAGGTTCGTGTTTCAGGAAGTCGGATACAAGAAGGTTCCTGTCCGAAAGGTGCAGGCGCTGACTTTTGAATCGCAGTATATGCCGCTTCACCCGATGCGCATCAGCCCCGATTCGGTGCTGGTGTACGGGGAGGCTTCACGGCTCGAAAACATCGAGCAGGTCCTCACGAGGCCTATAGATCTGTGGGGCTTGAGAAGCAGTGTGCACGGCAGCGTGAAACTTGAGATCCCGTCGGGAGTGAGGCTGTCCGACACCGAAGTCGCTTACTCGATGGACGTGGTCCGCTACGTGGAGACGAGCTCCCAGGTGGAGATTCAGACGAGGAACGTGCCGCGCGGTCAGGAGCTGGTGGTCCTGCCTCCGAAGGCCGAAGTGGTTTTCAAGACTGTTTTCCCCGTCGGGACCGATCCGGCGCGGAAAGCCGTTTTCTACGTGGATTACAATGATTTCGCCGGCTCCATCACCGGCCGCTGCATCCCGCATGTCGAGGGACTGCCTTCCGGAGTGATATCCTGGAAGATGTCTCCCGAGACTTTCGACTGCATCGAGAGAACTTCAGCGCAATGAAGACCATCCTCGTGACCGGACCCATCGGCAGCGGAAAGTCGGAAGTGTGCAGGCGCCTCGCCTCTTCGGGCTGGCCTGTCTATGACTGCGATTCCCGCACCAAGGCGTTGTATTCCTCCGTGCCGGGGCTCAAGGCGCGCATCGAGTCCGCTCTCGGGATAGAGTGGAAAGACGTGGGAATCATATTTACCGATGAGCGTCGCCGCAGCCTGCTTGAGGGTATCGTGTATCCTCTTGTCGTGGAGGACATAAGGAAGTGGAAAGACGGGCAGTCTTCACCGCTGCTCTTCATCGAGTCGGCGATTGCCATGGACAAGCCGCTCTTTGACGGGCTGTATGACGAGGTGCTTCTCGTGACGGCGGACAGCTCCTTGCGGGAGGAGAGGAATCCTGCCGCGTCCTTGCGCGGGGCGTTGCAGTCGTTCGACCTTTCGAAGGTGGATTATACCATTGAAAATGATTCAAGTATAGAAGATTTACACTTAAAAACAGATAAACTATTATGCAGACTGATTTGAGCAAGATATTGGCTGTCTCCGGACAGCACGGACTTTTCGAGTATGTGGCTCCGGCCCGCAACGGCGCCATCGCGGAGAGCCTCTCCGACAGGAAGAGGGTCGCTTTCGGCGCTTCGAGCCGCATCACTTCCCTTGCGGATATCGCCATCTACACGAGCGAGGGCGAGCTTAAGCTTTCCGAGGTTTTCCATGCCGTCAAGGAGGCCCTTGGCGATGCCGAGGCTCCGTCTCCCAAGGCTCCGGAGAGCGAGGTGAAGGCTCTTTTCGAGAAGGCCGTTCCGAATTATGACGCCGACCGCTTCTATCTTTCACATATGCGAAAGATACTTGACTGGTACGGCCAGATCGTGAAGTACGCTTCTCTTGATTTCGTGAAGGAAGATGAGCGGCAGGATGCAGAGGAAGCGGCTTAGGGCCGTCACTCTCGGCTGTTCCAAGAATACGGTCGATACTGAGCATCTGCTTGCGCAGCTGCCGGAGGACGCTTTCGAGATCGTCGATGACGGGCCGGCCGATTGTCTCCTCGTCAACACCTGCGGCTTCATCGGCGATGCCAAGGAGGAGTCCGTGAACGCCGTTCTTGAGGCCGTCGCCGCCAAGCAGAGGGGGGACGTGTCCGAGGTGGTGGTGTTCGGCTGCCTGTCCCAGCGATACGGCTCCGAGCTTAAGGAGGAGATTCCGGAGGTGGACGCATGGTTCGGTGCGAGGGAACTCGCCCCTGTCCTGAGGTATCTCGGGGTGGAACCGGAAGATTGCGTTCCGCGCCGCAGGGCCGGCGGCAGGGGGTATGCCTATCTGAAAATTTCGGAGGGCTGCGACCGCCGCTGCTCCTATTGCGCGATTCCCTTCATCCGGGGAGCGCACCGTTCCGTGCCCATCGAGAGACTCGTCCAGGAGGCTCGCTCTCTTGCCGAAGGAGGAGTCAAGGAGTTGATTCTCATCGCCCAGGATACGACATACTACGGTCTTGACCTCTATCACAGGCGGGCTTTGGCCGAGCTTATAGGCAGGCTCTCCGAGATAGACGGGGTGGAGTGGATCAGGATTCATTATTCCTATCCGGCTGATTTCCCGGAAGACGTGCTCGACCAGATGGCACATAATCCCAAGGTCTGCAAGTATCTTGACATCCCGCTCCAGCATATAGCCGACGGCGTGCTCGACAGGATGCACCGCAACGTGGACGGCGCCTGGACTCGGGAGCTGATATCGCGTCTGCGCCGTCAGGTTCCGGGGGTGGCGCTGCGCACCACGATGATAGTGGGCCATCCGGGCGAGACCGAGGAAGAATTCTCCCAGCTTCTGGATTTTGTCAGGGAAGCCCGTTTCGAGCGGCTCGGCGCATTCACTTATTCGGAAGAGGAGGGAACTTACGATGCCGCGCATTTCAAGGATGACGTGCCGCAGGAGGAGAAGCAGAGGCGGCTCGACCGTCTGATGTCGCTGCAGAGCGGAATTTCGTACGATTACAACCAATCTCGTGTCGGCTCCGTGGAGCGCGTCCTCGTGGACGAGGTGATGCCTGACGGCACCCTTGTATGCCGCAGCCAGTACGAGAGTCCGGACGTTGACGGGGAGGTGCTTGTAAGGGGCGGTGGAGCGGCCGTCGGAGAATTCATCAGCGTCAAGATCACCGGGGCTGAAGAATATGACCTGGAAGCGGAGCGTATTCTCTGATTTCTTTTTATATTTGTGTCGTACTGAAAACCTTTCATATGACCGATCCCGACCGATTGATTGATCTTGGCCGGATTGTGGCTACGAAGTTCAAGGGGAAGAAAATTCCCCGTTTCGTTGTCAGCCGGCTTGAGAAGTTCATCCATCAGGACTTCTTGAATTCCATACTCTCGGATGACTCAGAGGGTGTGGATTTCTGTGAGCACACCCTTGAGCGAATGAATGTCACCGTGGACGTGGAGGGGCTTGAGAACGTGCCTGCCGACGGGACGCTCTATACCTTCGCTTCCAACCATCCCCTCGGCGGGGTTGACGGTCTGGCCCTGTGCGCCATCATCGGGCGCAGGTTCGGGGAGGTGAAGATGCCGGTGAATGATTTTTTGATGTACGTCAAGCCGCTGGAGCCTCTCTTCCTGCCTGTCAACAAGACCGGCTCGCTCGCGAGAAATCTGCCCGCCATGCTGGACGCGGCTTTCCGTTCAGAGGATCAGATTCTGATTTTCCCCGCCGGGATATGCTCCCGCCGGATTGACGGCAAGGTTCAGGATCTTCCGTGGACCAAGACGTTCATCACCAAGAGCATCTCCAGCGGGCGCGCGGTCGTGCCCGTCCGTTTCATCGGAGAGAATTCGCGGCGGTTCTACCGTATCGCCAATCTGTGCAAGGCTCTGAAGCTCAAGTTCAACTTCGCCATGCTCTTCCTGCCGGATGAGATGTACAGGGCGCGCAACGCCCATTTCAAGGTGGTGTTCGGCAAGCCGGTGCCTTGCGAGACCTTTGACGCTGGCAGGACGCCTCTGCAATGGGCCGAGTACATGAGGGAGAAGACTTATCAATTGCAATAATGGAGAAGATTATCGAACCCGTGAGCGTCAGTCTGCTCAAGGCCGAACTTACAGCCGACAAAAAGCTTTGTGATACCAACAAGGCCGGCAATGAAATCTATATCATAGACGGCAACGATTCTCCCAACGTGCTGCGCGAGGTCGGGCGTCTCCGCGAGGAGACGTTCAGGCAGGCCGGCGGAAGTTCGGGGAAGGCCCTTGACATTGACGAATTCGACACCATGGACAATCCGTACAAGCAGATTGTCATCTGGGATCCGTCAGCCGAGGCCATTCTTGGAGGGTACAGGTTCATTCTCGGCCCGGACGTGAGGCTGAAGGAGAACGGCCAGCCCAATCTGGCCACGTCCCACATGTTCCACTTCTCGGACAAGTTCATCAGGAACTATCTTCCGCATGTCATCGAGCTCGGGAGGTCGTTCGTGACCCCCGCATACCAAAGCTCCAAGGCCGGTGCCAAGGCCATATATGCTCTGGACAATCTCTGGGACGGCATCGGGGCAGTGATGATGCAGCATTCCAACATCATCTATTTTTTCGGAAAGATGACGATGTACCCGTCGTATGACCACTCGTGCCGCGACCTTATCCTGCATTTCCTCTGGAAGCACTTCGGGGACGATGAGAACCTTGTGCGTCCCTACGAGCCGGTGATGCCGGAGCTTGACGGGCGTCTGCTGGACCTGATTCTGCGTGACGACGAGTTCAAGCCGGACTACAGGAACCTCAAGGAGGCTGTGCGCAAACTCGGTTGCAGCATCCCGCCTCTGGTCAATTCGTATATGAACATCTCCCCGACCATGAAAATGTGCGGCACGGCGATAAACGACGAGTTCTCGGACGTGGAGGAGACTGCGATACTCGTATGCTTCAACGAAATGTACGC
>CAVGYS010000007.1:16066-17124 GCA_963633505.1 Oscillibacter sp. MSJ-31 | reverse complement strand
GCCAAATGGCGGCGAAAACACAAACAACAAGTCATGACTGAGAAGCTGTTTTAAAATGGTTCCCGAATTTTATTATGCGGAATTTTCAAGGCAGTTTCGACTTTGCAAGAGGGGGCATAACGGTGGCTACGCAGAAAAACCATAACTTTGGGCTTTGGTAATTAAAAACGACAACGATGAAACACGGCAGATTTATCCTTATCTTCCTGGCGGCAATACTTCTCGCGGCGGAGTCAATGCACGCGCAGACGGGCACGTGGAGCGGCAAGCTTCAAGTCTCCGGGATGGAGCTTACACTCATTTTTCACCTCGAAGAGTCCGGAGCCACGCTGGACGTACCGGACCAGGGGGCGGAAGGCATACCGGTTCAGCTCTCCCGCACCGACTTCGGAGGCCTCAAACTGGCGATTCCGAGCATCGGAGCATCCTACGAAGGAGTATGGACCGGGAAACTCATAGCCGGCAGCTTCACCCAGCACGGCGTTTCATTCCCGATGAATCTCAGCCCCGGCGCTCCAGTTGTGAGGCGGCCTCAGACCCCTGTCGGGCCGTTCCCGTACAGCACGGAAGAAGTTTCGTTCCGCAACGGCGACGCTGTCCTGAAGGGGACGCTCACCCTGCCGGAGAACTGCGGGAAACAGACCCCCGTACTGATAATGGTCACAGGCAGCGGCCTGCAAAACCGGGACGAGGAGATATTCTCCCACAAGCCGTTCGCCGTCATTGCCGATGCTTTCGCACGGGCGGGAATCGCGACGCTGCGCTACGATGACCGGGGCTTCGGCGAATCGACCGGAGACATCATCAACTGCACGACGGAAGACCTCAAGAACGACGCCCTTGCGGGAATCCGCCTTCTGCGGGAGCGCTTCGACAAGGTGGGCGTGCTCGGGCACAGCGAGGGCGGGAGCATCGCGCTGATGCTTGCCGCCGGAGGCCAGGCGGATTTTGTCATCAGCCTCGCCGGGATGGTGGTGTCGGGGGCGGAGACCCTGCTGGAGCAGAACCGCCGCGCCCTCCTCGGAGCGGGCATAAGCCAGAACGACACGGATTCATAC
>CAVGYS010000007.1:10654-16056 GCA_963633505.1 Oscillibacter sp. MSJ-31 | reverse complement strand
TCATACTGCCGCCTGCTCAAGGACGCATACGAGGCCGCCTCAAGCGGGCTGCCGCTGCCGTCCGCAGACACCTACGCCCTTCCCGAATCCCTCAAGCAGAATTACCTCGCATCGTGCTCCCAGCTTAACACGCCCTATATGAAGTACTTCCTCGCGATGAACCTATCCGAGCAGCTCGGAAAGATAACTGTCCCCGTGATGGCGCTCAACGGCACGCTGGACACCCAGGTGGACTGCGAAAGGAATCTTGAGGCGCTCCGAAAGGGCCTTCCCTCCCACGAGAAGAACGTGATCCGGGCGGAGGAGGGCCTTAACCACCTCTTCCAGCACTGCAAGACAGGCGAATTCAGCGAATACAAGACCATCGAGGAGACGTTCTCCCCGGAAGTGCTCGCCGAGATGAGCGCGTGGCTCCAAAAATTGTTTTGGAATTCCGGACAGTAAGACTTACCTTTATAATCGTTATGAAACCACATTTTTACACACTTCTGACCACCTTGTCGCTCCTGCTGCCGCTTTCCGGCGCGCAGGCACGCGAGGTCATCAGCCTCGGACGCGACTGGCAGTTCCGCTACGAGGCCTCCGAGCAATGGGAGAACGTCACTCTGCCGCACGATTTCCAGATTCACCAGCCATGGGTCAAGCCTGACAGCAGCGAGACGGCGGACCTCGACAATCCGGTGGCCAACATCAAGAGCCGCCTGAGCGGACGCGGCTTCAAGGAAATGGG
Source organism: Oscillibacter sp. MSJ-31 (assembly GCA_963633505.1). Lineage (GTDB taxonomy): Bacteria > Bacteroidota > Bacteroidia > Bacteroidales > UBA932 > Cryptobacteroides. The sequence goes on along the minus strand of CAVGYS010000007.1, from coordinate 15,326 downwards.
CCGGGGCTGGTACCGCAGGACGCTCTACGCCCCGTCTGAATGGCAGGGACGGAGGGTGCTGCTCGACTTCGAGGGCATCCTGCTCAACGGGGACGTATTCCTCAACGGAGAGCGCATAGGCGGCACGGACTACGGCTACCTCGGGTTCGAAGTTGACATAACGGAAGCTCTCAAGTACGGCAGCGACAACGAGATAACGGTGCTCGCCGATACCGGGAAGCCGGAGAACTCCCGTTGGTACACCGGCGGCGGACTCTACCGCGACGTTCACCTCGTGCTCACCGACCCGACCCTCTACTTCAACCGTCATCCGCTCAACGTCAGCACGATAGACAACAAGGCCGTGCGCTTCGAGGCGAGCATCACCAACAAGGGCGAGAGCGAATTCAAGGCCTCCTACCGCATACTCGACCCGCAGGGGCGGACCGTGGCGGAAAAGGAGATGAGCCTCAGCACCCCCAAGCGGCAGCAGGAAGAGAAAGAGTACCTGATCGACAGCATCGCGGTGGACTCCCCTATGCTCTGGGACTGCGAGCATCCGAATCTCTACACCCTCGAGGTAAGTCTATCCAGCGGAGAGAAGGTCAGCTCCGGTTTCGGATTCAGGACGGTGGGATTCACCCCGGAACAGGGCTTCCTGCTCAACGGGAAGAAGGTGCTGCTCAAGGGAATAGCCAACCACCACGAACTCGGAGCTCTGGGCGCGGCGGCCCACCCGAGGGCGATAGAGCGCCGCATACAGATTCTCAAGGAATTTGGAGTCAACCACATCCGCAGCTCCCACAATCCCTACAGCGAGGAGTTCCTCAACATCTGCGACCGGGAGGGGATCCTCGTGGTGGACGAGCTCTACGACAAGTGGCTGACCCAGTATGCCGGCGGACGCAAGGACTGGACGGAGCAGTGGGTGCACGACGTGCCGGAGTGGATGACGCGCGACCGCAACCATCCGTGCGTGATAATGTGGAGTTTCGGCAACGAGCTCCAGACCCTCTACGAGATTCCGTTCCACGACTGGGGAGTGACCCCTTACCGCATGCAGAAGGCCCTCGCACTCCGCTTCGATGACAGCCGTCCGTTCACGGTGGCGATGCACCCGAGGGGACGCAACCACAACACCGACTCCCTCCCAGCTCCGCTCGCGCTGGAGACCGACGTCGCCTCCTACAACTACCGTTACATGTATTTCCCGGGCGATGCGAAGAACTTCCCTTGGATGATGTTCTATCAGAGCGAGGCCAACACCAGCGGGATGGGTTCCAACTTCTTCGGGATGAATCTCGACAAGGTCATCGGCCTGGCCTACTGGGGAGCGGTCGATTACCTGGGCGAATCCCAGGGCTGGCCGTTGAAAGGCTGGGCGCAGGGCGTGTTCGACACAAGCATGCAGCCGAAGCCGAAAGCCTACCTGATGAAGAGCATGTTCGACCCGCAGACCCCTACGGTGCATATCGGGGTAGTCGAAAGGGAGGACAACAGCATCTGGAACGACGTCAAGGTCGGCAATGCCGGACTGAGCGACAGCTGGAACTTCCGCGAGGGCTCCAATCTCAACCTCTACACCTTCACCAACTGCGACGAAGTGGAGCTCCTGCTGAACGGACGCTCTCTGGGCCGCAGGCAGAACGAGACCGACAATTATAAGGCACGCAATCAGATATTCTGGAAGGACGTCCCTTACCAGGCCGGGAAAATCGAAGCCGTCGGATACCGCGGCGGCAAGGAAGTATGCCGGCATACGATAAAGACGGCGGGCAAGGCCGTAAGGCTCAAGGCGGAAGCCGACAATGCGGAGTGGCTGCGGGACGGCAACGACCTCCAGTGCGTCCGCGTCAGCGCGATGGACAGGAAGGGAGTCATAGACCCCGGTGCCGGGACTCTGCTGAAGTTCTCCGTCAGCGGCCCTGCCGAAATCATAGCCGTTGACAACGGGGACCTTGGGAGCAACGAGATGACGGACGGCGACAGCCGTTCGCTCTACCGCGGACGCGCGATGGTGATTCTCCGTTCGCTTCCGGGCGAGGAGGGGCCCGTCACCCTCACCATCAGCGGAGAGGGCTATAAGCCTGTCTCCATAAAGTTGTAAGACGACAGCTCTGCGGTCCAAATAAAAGGCACGGCTCCGAAACTGAGCCGTGCCTTTGCAGTATTCAAAACAGCCTCTCAATCAGAAGTGCTCCTGAAAAATCACCGGTCCTACAATCGTGCCCTTGGAACTATAGACCTTCTTGCGGACAGGGCGGAACCACTCCGCATCGGCATACACGGTCTGCCCGGTGTAGGAGTCCACTGTCGGCAGGCACTTCGAAGTAGTGCCGAGACGCGGTCCGGTGACCCAGATTCTCTCGCCGGGAGCAATATCGTGACGAGTTCCTCCGCCGGTAAGCGGGAATGGGGCCAACTCGCCGTTATACGACCTTCCTCTACCTTCTCCCCAAGACCTTGCCTGATACCAGCCGAGCTGATGGGCGTGGGTGCATTTCTCCGCCAGTTCTATGCCCTCCTCGATTGTGAAAGCTCCTGAAGGAGCGATGGTGGTCTTCGAGGTCCCCTTCACAAGTCCCAGAGCCTCCATGAAGGCCATGGCCTCCTGAGCCCAAGGAGCGATGGAGCCGGAATCGGAGTATTTGTCAAGCCCCGAGTCGAACTCGGTGTATGAGTAAAGTTTGCTATTCTCAATGAATCTGAGCGCCCTGTACATCACGGCTGCCGCCTCCTGACGGGTGACGACGGCATCATCCGAACTTGCAGCATCGCCCAAGGCCGAGTCCAGGCCTATGGCGGATGCCGAGCTCTGCCCGCCTGTCAGCTCCTCCACCAGACGGACCGCCAGAGAGCGGAGCTGACGATGGGAGAGAGGCTGCGTATAATCATTGCCCAGAAGAGATTCGTCGATAAGATTGTCATTGAGAGCGAAGTTCACGCTGCTCTGGAAAGAGGGGCTCATCTTGGCCTCGGACTTCCTGCGGAGTATGAACATATTCGGACTTGCCTCCGTTTGGAGCAGAAACTGCTGCTCCAACTGCTCTGCGGCATCGGCCATCGCCTTCCGGAAATACTCATAAGAAGCCGAGGTTCCGCTTGCCTTCCAAAGTTCCCTGCTCATATGCTTCTGGTCATAGCCGTAAGAGTGTCCGCACCAGATGCAGCTGTACCACCACACGTGCTGGCCGGCGGCATTGACGCCGATATAAGCCTGGTCGTTGGCCAAAGGCATAGAATAGTCGTCCGCCAGCACTTCGGTCTTGCCGTGCGGTTGGAAAGTATGGTTCGGGTCGCGCTCACACTCTCCACAATAACTGCAGGAATAGTAATATTCGGGCCAATTCCGGCAGGTGGCGTATCTGACGGCCCTGTCGGCTCCCGCAAGCTTTGCCGTGAAATTGTGGCTGATGCAAATTGGTTTCGCTGCTTGGGCGCCGGCTTTCTGCGCAGAATACACGTCGCCGGAGTAGGTTTTCAGAGAGAAAATTATAGGCCTGCTCCAGGTCGGACGGGAGATTTTCTGCATTATCGCCGCCACGGCGCTTTCCGGCACGAAAAGAGTGGCGCGCTGACTGTAGAAGAGAGTGCTGCGGCTCGGATAGTAAATATTGTTGTCAATATCGTGGCCTAACCGCATCTGGCTGTAAATGCCAAGTATGAATTTCATCGCGTCCACCTTGTCGCTTAGCCACACCTCCCGGATGTTGTAGGTTCCCTGGACGGAGTTGTTGACGTCGATCGCCGTAGTGCCATAGATTTTTTCATCGTCAGTATCGACAATTATCTTGGTGACCCGCATTGCCCTATGTCCCGAGAACTCGCCATTCTTGTTGGCCATGAAAACCGGACTATAGTTGTCGGTGATGGTTATGAGATCGACCGGGTTGTAATCCGGACTGGCGGCGTCGGCCTCGGATAGGGAATAGGCCTTCATCGAAGCGCGATACGACCTTTTGTTGAGATCATAGGCCGCAGGCTTGTTCTGCGCCTGTGCATATTCCGAGCCTTCGCCCCCATTGCCGACGGGCAGGGTAAGCTCCACGTTGATGAAGAACGGCGCGCTGCGCAGGACCTTTGCCTTGACCCCGTTGACGGTGGCGCTGATGCGCGTCTCATCGATATAGTAGTCGTTGTTCTTGAATATGTAGTCGGTGGCATACTCGCCGCTGGGGTCCACCATGAACTGAAGCTTGACCTTGTAGGTGAATCCGTCCCTGAAAAACATATCCCCGTCATCATCCGTGCGGAAATCTCCAATCCAGTCGAGCGACTGCACCCTGATTCCTCCCGTCTTGGCGAGGTCACCATATTCGGTGTCCGCCGAGGTGAACTGGAACTCGCGGGCGTCGAAGAGAGACATCCCCGGAGTCGGAACCGGAAGCGTCAGATCTACGGACTTGATTTTGGGCTTGTTCTGTGCCGAGACTCCAAAAGTCAGCAGCAACGCAGCCGTAAGCAGCAACAATAATTTTTTCTTCATGGATTCTATTTGCCGTTGACAAAGATTATCCCTTTCGGGTACACGTATTCGTTGTTGACATATTTCACTTCGAGAAGCGGGCATCCGAGCAGACAGTTGGAATAGATGTCAATCAGGAAATTTTCCTTGAGGCTCGCATTAAACTTCACCGTCGCGAGAGACTTGCAGTTGAGGAAGCACAAAGAATCGAATTCGGTGACGTTGGAG